>JABMML010000005.1 GCA_013205585.1 Chitinophagaceae bacterium
CATCATTAGCCACTACTTGAAATTTTCCACCACCATAGTTTAACCAAAAATAGGATGATGCACCGCCGTTAGATATTCTCAATCTTACTTTATCTCCAGCTTTGAATTGAGATAATTGACTTTCCTGGTTTCCATTCAATAAGAACTTATCATAATACACATCACTCACATCCATTGCCAACATTCTCTTAAATTCATTTTTAACTTTGGTAGTAAAATGACCTTCTTTTATGGCTTCTGCATAACTTTGAGTAGTTCCCTTTTTAATCGCAAACCAGTCTGTCGCATTATGCAACATTCGGTGAATATTATTCGGATTGTAATCCGTCCACTCACTAATTACCACTGGTATAGTAGGTAAGTCATCTATACCTTTTCTAAAAGTAAGATCATCGTTTCTCTTATTCAATATCATTGAACCATACATCCCAATTTGCTCTTGCAAACCAGAATGACTATGATACCAATGTGTCCCATTTTGTGCAATAGGAAAACGATATACATGTGTGGTACCAGGTTCGATTGGCATTTGTGTTAAATAAGGAACACCATCCTCTTTGTTAGGCAAAATAAGACCATGCCAATGCAAAGAAGTAGCTTCCTTTAACTCATTGTATACGTGTATTTCTGCTGTGTCACCTTGTGTGAAAGTCATTGTTGGCATAGGTATTTGTCCATTAACAGCAATTGCTCTTTTGATTTTCCCTGTAAAATTCACCAAAGTATCTCTCACATGTAAATCATACCTAACCACCTTTTGAGCATTAAGATTAACCGTAGCACAAAAGAAGCTAACTACAAAAAGGTAAATAGATAATTTATTTAATTTCATTTTCACTTTGTTATTGAATGGTCTCAACTACTTTACCGCAGGTTAACATTTGATTTCCGTAGTAAGGATTCTTTATCTTGTTTTCTAAACTTAACCAATTCGCACCCTTACCTTTATTTGCCATTGGACAAAATTGATAGTAAATAGGTGTTTCAGATTTAGAGACTTTTATTACAGCATATAGGTTTTTAGATAAACTCATAAAGTGGTCTCTTTGGTGTGTGATTTCTTTTGTTTCATTGATGTGTTCAGCATCTTCCTTTAAATCATTAACCACTTTCATCCACTGGGTATGGGTTTCTGTGTTAAGTTCATTCATGTTTACTTCTTGGATGCTAGTTAAAAGTGTATTTGAAGCACTAGACAAACTGGCGCCATCGCTTTTCACAAGCGCGTCTTTTAGTTGGATATATGCGTTCAATACTTTGTTAATACTTAAATTTGATTGAGCGTTTGCAATAGTTGCAAATAATATAATGACAGTAGCCATCAATAGTTTTATTGATTTCATAATTTATTTTTTATTTTTTAAAAGAAGAATCTTCAAGTGGATAACTTGAATTTAAATTGTTATTGACTAAACAATTTTAGGAGGCTGCCAAATTGAAATATAGACATCTTTATAAAATGATGGTCTCAATATAGGGTATAACTTATTTAAATCAAATTTATTAGAAGAGATTAAATCCGGTTCTGTTAATTTTAGAAAAGTTTGCATACTATATGCAGGACACTCGCACTTGTGGTCCTCGCATTTTTTACTACAATCATGCTCTTGTTTTGAATTATCTTGTTTTTTACAGCAACTTTCTTTTTTATTATTTTCAGCACTACCGCCATTTGATTTAGCAGACGCTACTTTCCCATTGCTCATTTTACAAGCAAAAGATTCATTGGAATTGACTAAGCATCCAAAAAATAAAATGGTAAATATAATAGTGACTCTACTCATAGAAATTATAACAAAATTAGTGATAAATGGTTGTATTTCTTCAATTTTAGACTGGCTGTTTAATAATCTAAGAACCATCCTATCTTACTTATTAAACAAAGAAATCAAATTTTGCTGACTTTTAGGAAAAAAGGGGGATGGGTGGGATAGCATTGCTGGAACCTTATGGGTATACTTTCTATCGTTTCCATTTGGCACTGATAAAAAATAATACAAAACCACTTAAGGCAGTAATCAATCCAAAAACAGAAAAAATACGCAGCAGTGTATTTCCAAAATTATCACGACCCTCGTAATCCATGGTGTGCATCATCCAAAGAAAATCAAAAATTCTCCATTTATTATTTCTAAATTTTTGAACAGTACCTAACTCACTTGCTACATAAACGGTCGTATTTGTTGGATGATCAAAAGTTATTGCATACGCTGGCAGATGATTTTCTCGGTATTCATGGTGCTTATTTGTTTCAGTCAGGTACTCAATAGATTTAACTTTGGGTTCACCCGTAAACCTTAATATAGCCATTTTAGTAGCTTCTTCTTCTGACAAAGGACCACGAAGTTTACCAGTTTTCGCATTTACAAGCTGGTATATTACCTGCATAGTATGTTTTTCATTAGCCTGATTGTGAGCAGCACTTAAAAAACTTACTTGATAGATGGGATTTCCTAATATTTCAATTAATTGAATCGATATGATTGAATCAATTTTACTATTTTTCTTAATAGTATCTAGTGCTATAGTTGGTGAAACTAGAGC
>JABMML010000038.1 GCA_013205585.1 Chitinophagaceae bacterium
AAAGAACAAAATAAATAAGCGGCTAAACCAAAACCATTGAAAATTACTTGATAGGCAACAAAGGCACCTATATAGCCCATTAAATTATTTACTTTTAAATCGTTGATAGAAAATAAATGAGTGCGCCATAATTGAACCATGTCCTGGTCGTCCTGCCAAGTAAATAAATAGGAAGTGAAAGCCACAAAAAGAAATAAGGTCATTAATAAACTAATTCCGCCCATAATCTTGGAAGTTCTTTCATCTTTCACCATTTCGGTCACCGATACATCTGCTTCTTTATCGGGGTTTAAATTCTCCTCGCTAATTTTGGGTTGTTTTTTACTTTTTAGGGTATTTGCCATGATAACAAATATAAGTTATCTGTATAGGACGAAAAAGGAATTTGAACAAATGTGTAAAATTGAAAATAGCAGGGCCTACTTATCCACTTTATCTAAATAAACAGCCCTTATCCAAAAGGCCCAGCCGAGTATAAAACAAAGTCCCCCCAAGGGCGTAATAGGACCCAGCAAACGAGCCAACGAATTTGTTGTGAAAGAAAGAAAAGTTAATGCGTATAAGGACCCACTAAATAAGAAAGTACCCACAATAAAAAAATGAGCTGACCAACCCAGGCCTTTATGCGTTCTTTGTTTTACTTCTTGCAAACTGCCATAAAGTGATAACCCAATTAATGCCAATGCATGCATGAATTGATACCTTACCCCTGTTTCAAATATTTGTAATTTATCTTGGCTGACGAATGCTTTTAAGGCATGTGCTCCAAAAGCACCCAATACCAGGGCCAATAAAGAAAATACTAAGCCCCAGATTAATATTTTACGATGCATGTTTTGCAATTAGTTTTTTTAATCCGGCTTCATTGATTTGATCGCTAGTTAATCGGTAATTAGCTTGTTGGTAAAACGAATGCCTTTCTACTAATTTATCTTCAATAAATGCAGCAATTTCGCTATCGCTTAAATTAGCAATTAAGGGGCGTTGTTGTTTTTCAGGAGATAATCTTTTTACTAATACTTCTACCGATTCATCTAACCAAATGACAATGCCTTCTTTTTTCATCCAATGCATATTCTCATGAAAACAAGGCGCACCGCCTCCTGTAGCAATAACAAATTTTTTCTTCTCTTTAAACCATCTTAAAATTTTTGCTTCTGTTTTTCTAAAATAATCTTCACCGTCTTCATTAAAAATTTCAGCAATTGTTTTTTCTTCATTCATCTCAATTAACTTGTCTAAATCGTAGCCTACGCATTTATTCCATTTAGCCATTTTTTGTGCCCAATAAGACTTGCCCGAACCCATCATTCCAATTAAAAATATTTTATCGGCAGCCATTTCCCAGTTTTTCTTTATTGAACAATTCTATGTAAATGCGTTGAATCCTGTTATATCCATTCCGGTAATTAACAAATGAATATCATGTGTGCCTTCGTAGGTAATAACACTTTCTAAATTCATCATATGTCTCATAACTGAGTACTCACCCGTAATGCCCATGCCGCCTAACATTTGTCTAGCATCTCTGGTAATATTAGCGGCCATTTCACAACTATTTCTTTTAGCCATACTAATTTGAGCAGCAGTGGCACGACCTTCATTCATCAATACGCCCAAACGCCAAACCATTAATTGCGCTTTGGTGATTTCGGTTATCATTTCTGCCAATTTCTTTTGTTGTAATTGAAATCCGCCAATGGGTCTACCAAATTGAACGCGCTCCTTACTATATCTTAATGCAGTATCATAACAATCCATTGCAGCACCAATTGTACCCCATGCAATACCAAATCTTGCCTTATTCAAACAGCTCAATGGTCCTTTTAATCCTTTAACATTCGGTAAAATATTTTCCTTAGGCAGTTTCACATTATCAAAAACCAATTCTCCTGTTGCACTTGCACGTAAACTCCATTTATTATGTGTGGTGGGTGTTGAAAATCCTTCCATTCCTCTTTCAACAATGACGCCTACTATATCTCCTGCTTCATTCTTTGCCCATACCACCGCTACTTGCGCAAAGGGGGAATTGCTGATCCACATTTTTGCACCATTCAATATAACATGATCCCCAGCGTCTTTGATATTGGTTAACATACCTGATGGGTTAGAACCATGATCGGGTTCGGTTAATCCAAAACAACCTAGCCATTCACCAGAAGCTAATTTGGGTAAATATTTTTTCTTTTGCGCTTCACTACCATATGCATGAATAGGAAACATGACTAGTGAACCTTGCACACTTGCAGTACTTCTTACACCACTATCCCCTCTTTCTAATTCCTGCATCATGATACCATAACTAATATAGTCTAAACCACCACCGCCGTATTCAGCAGGTACTGTTGGACCAAAACAACCCATATCCCCTAATTGTTTAATAATTTGAGTAGGAAATTCGGCACGTTGTGCATAGTCTTCTATAATGGGTGAAATTTCTTTTTTGACATAGTCTCTCACCGCCTTTCTAACCATCAAATGTTCCTCAGATAATAATTCATCTAATTGAAAATAATCGGGAGATTCAAATAAATCGGTTCTTACTGCCATAAAAATAAATTTTAATTAAAACAATCAGATGCAAAGATAACTGAAACAGCAGTAAAAAAGTATATTTACAAAACATTAATTCTTATGCGAAAAATTGTCACCCATTTAAGTTTTTACGTATTAATAGCCATCATTACGGGTGTCTTAGTAGGCATTTATTCACCCAGCCTTGCCCTTCAGCTTGAACCCCTTTCTAAGTACTTTATTAGCATTATAAAAATATTTACTTTCCCCATTATTTTTTTAACCGTCACCCTAGGTATTGCCAGCATGGGCGATTTAAAAAAAGTAGGGCGCATTGGATTAAAATCATTGATTTATTTTGAAATAGTAAGTACGCTTTCATTGGCTATTGGGGTGATTGTGGCACTTTGGTTAAAGCCAGGCTCTATTAATAAAGAAGGAATACAAATACAAGACCCTTCTAAATATACAGCCTCTCCCGATTTTCATATCTGGGCCATTATAAAAACGAATGCCAATTTACAAATATTAGTGTTGGCAATTATTGTAGGATTATTATTGAATTTCTTAAACAAAAAAGAAAAATACATACATATATTAGGCAGGTTAACACACTATGTTTTTATTGGTTTAAAGTATGTAATGTATCTCGCCCCTATTGCTGCTTTTGGAGGTATGGCCTTTGCAGTAGGCAAGTATGGTTTAGCTAGTTTAATTCCACTGGGTAAATTAATGGCCACCATGTATTTAACCATGGCCCTATTTATTTTTATAATACTTGGTTTATTACTAAAGTATTATAATTTATCTATTTGGCAACTTATTAAAAATATCAAAGAAGAATTATTAATTGTATTTGCAACTTCTTCTTCAGAGCCTGCTATGCCATCACTTATGAATAAGCTTGAAAAAATGGGCTGTTCAAAATCGGTAGTAGGTTTGGTGGTACCCACGGGCTATTCTTTTAATTTAGATGGTACTTCCATTTACTTATCCATGGCAGTTATTTTTATTGCACAATTGTACAATGTTCAATTAAGTACCTCCGAAATAATTACTATGATTTTTATTTTAATGCTTACTTCAAAAGGGGCTGCAGGCGTTACAGGAAGTGGATTTATTGTACTTGCTTCTACCCTGGCCACCTTGCAAAAAATTCCCATTGAAGGATTGGCCTTTTTATTAGGCGTAGATAAATTTATGAGTGAGGGAAGAGCCATTACCAATATCATTGGCAATAGTGCAGCTACTTTATTTATTGCTAAAACGGAAGGAGAAAATATAAAACTATAAAACTAGGTCTTTTAAAGTAGCCCTTTCATTTCTGTAGCATAGGCCTCGGCAGCGGCGCTTGCTTTTTCAGCAAAATCATTTTCAGTACTTGCAAAAATAATTGCTCTACTTGCGTTCACTAATAAACCCACCGATTTGTTTTTGCCATACTTAGTCACATCGGCTAAACTACCTCCTTGTGCACCTAATCCTGGTACTAATAAAAAGTGATGCGGAATTATTGAACGAATATTTTCAAGCGCTTCTGCCTTGGTAGCACCTACGACAAACATAATTTGTTCTGGCGAACCCCAAGTAGCAACTTGCTTTAATACCGATTCGTATAAAAATTCTCCGCTACTTAATTTTTGTTGTTGAAAATTTTGACTGCCTTCATTAGAAGTAAGCCCCAACACAATAGTAAATTTATTTGTATAGGCTAAAAACGCATCTAGGCTATCCTTGCCCATATAAGGGGCTACTGTAATGGCATCAAATGCTAAAACTTCAAAAAAAGTTTTAGCATAATGTGCCGATGTATTTCCTATATCTCCTCTCTTTGCAT
>JABMML010000039.1 GCA_013205585.1 Chitinophagaceae bacterium
GCCACGCGAGAGGTGAAAGTATGATACACACTATCCACACCGGATTGCATAAATCTTTGTTCAGTGGCATTCATGGTTCTAGTGGCGGAAGGAACATCGGCATATTGACCAGTTTTCACTCTATCAAAAGTGATACCTAATTTATTTTTCATAAAGCCTTCTATATTCGGTATCACAGAAAATACACCAATAGAACCTGTAATGGTATTCGCATCTGCAAGTATTGAATCGGCACCACAGGCAATATAATAGCCACCTGATGCTGCATAATTACCCATACTTACTACTACTGGTTTTTCTTTTTTTAATAATTCAATTTCTCTCCAAATAATATCACTTGCAAGTGCGCTACCGCCAGGAGAATTTACCCTTAGCACCACTGCATCAATTGATTTATCATTTTTTATTTCTTGCAATAAAACTCTATAATCATCGCTGGTAATAGCATCATTACTTCCTTTACCCATTTCAATATCTCCATCGGCATAAATAATGGCAATTTTTCCACTACCAGAACCTCTTAAGGCTATTGTGGTTGAATAATCATTGATTGATACAAATGAAATATCTTCTTGCTTAGTTACACGTACTTTTTTAGCAATTAATTTTTTGACTTGATCATCATATAATAATCCATCTACTAAATTATTTTCAAGCGCGTCATTCGCTGATTGTATTTTACCCTCATTAGCCATAGCTTTTAAAGTAGCTACTTCAATACCTCTTGTATCGGCAACACTTTGTATAAAACTTGTATAGAGTGCATTTAACCAAACAGAAGTTTGTAGTTTATTCGCATCCGACATTTGTGCATACCTAAATGGCTCTGTGGCACTTTTAAATTTACCTGCATAAAATACCTGAGGCTTAATTTCTAATTTATCCAATAAGCCTTTTAAAAATAATGTCTCATAAGAGAACCCAGAAAACTCAAGACCTCCTTGAGGATGTGTGAAAATTTGATTCGCCACATTGGCTAACCAATAACTTTTTTGTGTGATGGTTTCTCCGTAGGCAATAATAAATTTATTTGAATTTCTAAAATCAAGTAAGGCTATTCTTATTTCTTCAGTGGCGGCATACCCATTTGGATTTTGCGCACACTTAATATATATACCTTTAATGGATGTGTCCTTTTTGGCATGTTGAATTAAACCAATTAACTGAGTTAAACTTGGTGACTTCCCTTTTCTTTGTCTAAGAATTTCAGAAAAAGCATCTGACTTTGTTTGCTCTTCGAAATCTTCAGCAATATCAATCACTAATACAGAATTAGCTGCTGTAACTTTTTGCTCTTCATTTGAAAAGCCAGCTGCAATAGATGCAAGAATAACTACACCTAATACACTAAAAATAATAAGTGCTAATAAGGAGGCGAAAAAGGTTTTAAAAAACTGTTTCATGAAATTTGGATAAAAATAGAATCATTTAAAATAGGGAAGCGCTGTAAAATTATGGATATTTGAGCTACTTTTAGAATCCTTCTTATGAATAATGTATACCTTTTGATAGGTGGTAATATGGGCGACCGAATGGCAAACTTAGCTGCTGCTAGAGATAGTATAAATATAGAATGTGGCCGCATAATATCTGCTTCTTCTATCTATGAAACAGAGGCTTGGGGATATAAAGAACAGAACGCTTTTTTAAATCAAGCCTTAGTCATTCAAACTTCTTTGCAAGCCAACGCGCTAATGGATGCTATTTTAAAAATAGAAATAGCCTTAGGTAGAAAAAGAGAAATTCCATTGGGACCAAGAATTATAGATATTGATATTATTTACTATAATGATGAGATAATTAACTCATCTACTTTAACTATTCCACATCCAAGTATGGCGCAAAGAAAATTTGTGCTAATGCCCTTAACTGAAATTGCGCCTAACTATAGGCACCCTATTTTGCTAAAAACCAATGAGGTTTTGTTAAAAGAATGTGGAGATTCCTCTGTTGTGTATAAAAAAAGTAGTGAATAAAGCGACTGCTTGCTATATTTGGAACCAGCATTTTAGATATTATTTTAGACATTATGAATCATCGTTATATTGCCATTGAAGGAAATATTGGAGTAGGTAAAACCACCTTGTCCCAACTACTGTCTAAGCATTACAATGCCAAATTGGTATTGGAAGAATTTGCAGAAAACCCTTTTCTCACTAAGTTTTACGAAAACCCAAAACAATACGCCTTCCCTTTAGAATTATTTTTTTTAGCAGAGCGTTTTAAGCAACAGCAAGAACTGATTAAAAAAAATGATTTATTCCAAGAGCTCATTATTTCAGATTATTTATTTACCAAATGTTTATTATTTGCGAAAGTGAATTTACCTGACGAAGAATATAGATTATTCCAAAAAATGTTTGATGTATTTTCTCAACAATTGACAATTCCCGATATTCTCATTTATTTACACGCACCCGTTAATACTTTGCAAGGGAATATTAAAAAAAGAAATAGAAAATTTGAACAAGCTATACCAGATGATTATTTATTTAGAATTCAAGAAACTTATACTAGCTATATCAAACAGCATCAAATAAAAACTATTTATATCGACGCCTCCAATGCCGATTTTATTTACAATGAAGCCCATTTAAAAGTAATCACCGATGCCCTTGATAAGGAACTAGAACAAGGACAGCATTATTTTACTTTACCCTAACTTCGTAAAATGGAAATAAGTAGTTCACCTAAGATAAGCCCCTTCGCCTCCTTAAAAGTGGTTGAATTTAGAAATCTAATGCTAGGTCGATTTCTTTTTATTATGGGACTTAGAATGATGGGTACCTTGGTGGGTTGGTGGATTTACGAATTAACCAACGAGCCTTTTGCCATTGGCCTTATTGGTCTTGCAGAAGTGATTCCTGCAGTATCCTTAGCCTTGTATGCAGGTCATGTGATAGATATAAGTGAAAAAAGAAAATTACTTTTAAGGGGTGTGAGTTTATATTGGATTTGTGCCATTATTTTATTGGGTTTATCTATTTATAATGACAAAGCCGATCACGCCAATGCATTTGCTGCAAACAGTACACTTATTATTGCTATTTGTATTTATTTTATTGTTTTTTGTACAGGTATTATTAGATCCTTTACTGGACCAAGCTTTGGTACCATTGTAGGGGGCATTATTCCCAAGGATTTATTACAAAACGCAACCACTTGGAGCCAGGGCATTTGGCTAACCGCTTCCATTTTAGGACATGCTATTGTTGGATTTATTATTGCAGGCTTTGGACATACGGGTGCTTTAATTACAGTGGTAAGCTTAGTGACCATTGGTTATTTTTTTATTGCAAAAATAACGGCGAAGCCACCGCATGCCGATTTAGTAGTCAATCAAAATACATTAGAAAGTGTAAAAGAAGGTTTGCGTTATGTATATAATACCAAAGAATTATTAGGCGCTCTTTCTTTAGATTTATTTGCCGTTTTATTTGGAGGTGCTGTGGCCATGATACCTGTGTATGCAGTAGATATATTAAAAGTAGGCCCTATTGGTTTTGGTTGGTTAAATGCGGCCTCTGATATAGGCGCTATCTTAATTATATTTATTATAACCCTATTCCCTGTTACTGCAGGCCAAGGAAAAAAATTATTAATTGCAGTGGGTGGATTTGGCCTATGCATTATTGTATTTGCACTCTCTAAATTATTCTGGTTGTCTTTTGCAGCCTTATTATTGAGTGGCATTTTAGATGGTTTCAGCATGATTGTAAGAGGTACCATTGTACAATTAAAAACACCGGATCACATGCGCGGCAGGGTAATGAGTGTGAACTCCATGTTCATCAATAGCAGTAACGAATTTGGACAATTTGAAAGCGGTGTGGCTGCTAAATTATTAGGCGTTATTCCCTCTGTTGTATTTGGTGGAACCATGACTATACTTGTGGTAGTGACCACTTGGTTCAAGGCACCTACTTTAAGAAAAATGGAATATTAGTTTTAGAGAAATAGTTTTAAAGAGAGATATAGTTTTAAAAAACTAAGGCGCCGTTAAAAGTCCATGCATGACATCATGCACAATCGGACAAAATTCAGCATTCTTCATGGTAATAGCAGCACGCTTAAAAAATACATCTTCATCGGTGTAAGGGAATCGTTGGCAGTCTGAAGGGCGGTGCTCATAAATACTACAAGCATTATCCTTACCTAAAAAAGGACATGGTTTGGTATTGGCTACATAATCTCCTTCCTGATCCATCGATAAATAAGTATCAATAAATAGGGTTTCTTTTATTCTTAAGTACTTACTAATTCTTTTAATATCGGGCATTTTAAACCTTGGGGAATAATTCTTACAGCAACGAGCACAGTCCAAGCAGTTTACTTTTTCAAAGGCGGCTTCATGTAAGTCGGGCAATTGTTTAAGTATTTTGCGTTTATCTACCCTTTTTAAAAAATTTTGGAATTTCTTAAGTGTTTCCGGAGCGGGTAATTCATATAATTGTTCAATAGATAGGCTCATAATATAAGGTCAAATATAAACTATTTAGCAATCATCCACAAGCTTTCCCCACAGAAGCAATTGGCTTCTTAAAGGGGGTGGTTTTTTTTGTATCTTTGTATCCCATTTTTAAACCACCCTATTTATGTTGCAACTCAATACGAACGGAGCAGAATTTATCAAAAGACATATTGGCCCAAGCGCCCAAGACACTGAAAAAATGTTAGCCGCTATTGGCCTAAAGTCGGTGGATGAACTTATTGAAAAAACAATTCCTAGTATTATACGTTCTAAAAAACCAATGCAAATTCCAGAAGGTCTTTCTGAATTTGAAATGTTGCAGTACTTAAAAAAAATAGGAGAAAAAAATATTGTAGCTACCAATTTTATTGGACAAGGTTATTATGGCACTATCACACCTAGCGTGATACTTCGAAATATTTTTGAAAACCCAGGTTGGTATACGCAGTATACTCCCTACCAAGCAGAAATTGCACAAGGCCGTTTAGAAAGTTTATTGAATTTTCAAACTATGGTTTGTGATTTAACAGGACTCCCTATCGCCAATGCCTCTTTATTAGACGAAGCCACTGCAGCGGCAGAAGCCATGGCCATGATTTTTAATCATGTGAATAAAACAGATACCGTCACACAGCCTAAATTTTTTGTAGACAGTGCTATTTTCCCTCAAACCAAGGCTGTATTAGTTACAAGAGCAGCTCCTATTCATATTCAAATTGAAGAAGGTAATTATGAAAGCACAAAAATTGACAATACTTATTTCGGAGCCATCTTACAATATCCAAACAATACAGGAAGTATTGAAGACTATACCGCTTTTATTGATCAAGTGCATCAAGCAGGTGGCTTAGTTATATTAGTAGCCGATATTATGTCGCTTACTTTATTAAAAAGTCCAGGTGAATTAAATGCAGATGTAGCAGTGGGTAATACTCAGCGCTTTGGCGTACCAATGGGATTTGGTGGCCCGCATGCTGCTTACTTTGCTACCAAAGATGAGTTTAAAAGAGGTATGCCCGGAAGATTAATTGGCGTAAGTATCGATGCCCAAGGCAATAGAGCTTTAAGAATGGCATTACAAACAAGAGAGCAACATATTAAAAGAGAAAAAGCCACTTCCAATATTTGTACGGCACAAGCCTTACTTGCAAATATGGCAGTAATGTATACAGTATATCATGGACCAGTAGGTGTGAAAAAAATTGCTCTAAAAATTCATGGCTTAGCACAAAATTTAGAAGCTCAATTAACTAGCTTAGGCATAACACAAGCCAATAAATTTTATTTCGATACTTTACATTTTACTGGATTTGATGTAGCTGCTTTACAAAAAGAAGCTTTAACTGCTCATATTAATTTCCGTTATTTCGATGATGGTAAAAACGATAATACAATTACCATTACTATTGACGAAACCATTTCTTTAACCGATATAGAAAAAGTAGTTGCCATATTTGAAAAAATAACTGGTAAAAAAGCAAGTGGCAAGGCAGTAAGCGCAGCTTCTATACCAGCATCTCTTGTTCGTAGTTCTTCTTACTTAGAACATCCTGTATTCAATACACATCATAGCGAAACCCAAATGATGCGCTATATCAAACAATTGGAAAATAAAGATTTGTCTTTAAATACAAGTATGATTAGCTTGGGAAGTTGTACCATGAAATTAAATGCAGCTACTGAAATGATTCCAGTAAGCTGGCCTGCATTTAGTACTATGCATCCATTTGCACCAAGTAGTCAAACTTTAGGCTATCAAGAAATGGCCGCAGAATTAAGTAAATATTTATGTGAAACTACCGGCTTCACTGCATGTAGTTTACAACCTAATAGTGGTGCACAAGGTGAATACGCAGGTCTATTAACTATTCGTGCCTACCACGAACATCATAAGCAAGCCCACAGAAATATTGTTTTAATTCCCATTAGTGCGCATGGCACCAACCCTGCTAGTGCTGTAATGGCTGGCTTTAAAGTTATTGTAGTGGCTTGTGATGCAGCAGGTGATATTGATATAAATGATTTAAAAGAAAAAGCAAACTTACATAAAGACAAACTAGGTGGACTCATGATTACTTATCCTTCCACCCATGGTGTATTTGAAGAAACTATCATTGATATTTGTGCAAGCATTCATGCATTAGGTGGTCTAGTATATATGGATGGTGCAAATATGAATGCACAAGTAGGTTTAACTAGCCCAGGCGCTATTGGTGCCGATGTTTGCCATTTAAACTTACATAAAACATTCGCTATACCACATGGTGGCGGCGGACCAGGTATGGGCCCTATTTGTGTAAATGATAAATTAGCTCCATTCTTACCAGGTCATATATTTAATAAAAATAAGATTGGCGCAGTAAGTGCAACCCCCATGGGATCGGCTAGTATTTTATTAATTAGCTACGCCTATATTAAAATGTTAGGCGCCACGGGTTTACAATTAGCCACTGCCTATGCTATTTTAAATGCGAATTATATGAAATCGCGTTTAGAAAAAAATTACACCATATTATATGCTGGAAAAAATGGTACTTGCGCACATGAATTTATCATTGACCTAAGACCTTTCAAAGCTAGCGCTGGTATTGAAGCAGAAGATGTAGCTAAGCGTTTAATAGATTATGGATTCCACGCACCTACAATGAGCTTTCCAGTAGCAGGTACTATTATGATTGAGCCTACAGAAAGCGAGGACAAAGCAGAACTAGATCGTTTCTGCGATGCTTTAATTTCTATTCATGATGAAATCACTGCCATTGAAAAAGGGGTATCAGATAAATTAGATAATCCTTTGAAAAATGCACCGCATACACTGAAAGTAATTTGTGCAGATGAATGGATGCATGCTTATACAAGACAAGAAGCAGCCTTCCCATTATATTATGTACAACAAAATAAATTCTGGCCTACAGTGGCAAGAGTCAACAATACGCATGGAGATAGAAATTTGGTTTGTACTTGTGAACCAGTCGCTTCTTATGCTTAAATAATATTATTGATTCGGCATTGCTTGATTAAAATTCGGCATCACTTGATAATTATTTTCAGGAGGTGCCGAATTTATTTTATTACTAGCAATGACTTCATATAGTGATATAATTTTGTCTTTATCATTCAATACTACTTGTAATTTTTCAACATCCAATTCCAATACTTTAATCTTTCTATTCTCTGATTCATATTTGGATATAAATTCATCCATTTTCATACTACCCAATTCGCTAATGGAGTCATTGGAGCCGTTGATCATTTGTCTTTGGCCTGTAAGTACCCAAAGAATATCTAAATCGGCATAGAGCTCATCAATTCTAATTAAAATATCTGAGCCAATAGAGCCTAGGTTACGAAGCTGCTTAGCAAAATAACCATTAGAGAGACCCACTTTGCGTTCAAAAGAATGTGGGCTAATGTTCTTGAATTTTAGGTACACGGAAATGCGTTCAATAGGTTTCATAATAATGTTAGTTTAATGAAGAATAGCAAGTAAAATATTTACTGACTTTATTCTTCAAGCAAATTATTATGAAAAAATAGTTAAGCCCAAAAACTTAGGCCTCATAATTGAAGTAAAACTCAAAAATGAGGCCTAGGTACTAGACGCAAACAGTGTTTTTATTAAACTATTTTAATAATTCTTCTCATTTAAGACTAACCATCTTAATTCAGCTTCTTCTAATTGAGTATTCAAGGCGCCTAATGTTTCGCTAAATTCAATGATTTTATCATAGGCCAAACTACTATCATTTAACTTTTCGGTTAATACTTTTTTCTTTTCTTCCATTTCAGGAATTAATTTATTCAAAGTTTCTAATTCGCTTTTTTCTTTAAAACTCATTTTCTCAGAAGGCTTTTTAATAGTAGTAAAAGTAGCTTGCACTGTGGTCGTTTCTTCTTTTGCAGGCACTGAAAAATCTCTTGCCTTAGAAATATCAGAACTAAGGGCTGCATAGTTTTGCTTCGTCTTTTCTAAAATTCTAAACTGCGTATAATTGCCTGGATAATCTCTAATAACGCCATTCCCCTCAAATATAAATAAGTGGTCCACTAATTTGTCCATAAAGTATCTATCGTGAGACACTAGTAATACACAACCTGCAAAATCAATTAAAAA
>JABMML010000040.1 GCA_013205585.1 Chitinophagaceae bacterium
GATATTTCTACAGCAGTTAACACCTTAGGATCAAGATAATATTTTTCTAAAACTTGTGTGGTAGAGTGGGAGCTAACCAGTCCTGTATCGTCACCTAATACTTGATGATGCCAAGTCAAGTAGGTTTTACGTAGGTTACTTAAACTGATGTCCTTCTTGATACCTGCACCTTCTTTGTAGTGTGAAAAACCTCTGCTCAAATCGATCATGATGGTCTTGGTGGTGGATGTTCTATTAGGGTACAAAATATATTCATCCGTTCCAATCTTTTCATTCATACCTAATTCAATCAGAAAGTCCTCAAGGTCAACATTGATACCAATGTATTTTTTACACTCCTTGTTATCCTTTTTCATCCGCTTTACTTTTAAGTTATCAATGATAAAAAGTTTAACTCCTTGTGGTGTGCTAAATATGTCAGACCATTTTAGGTCCACCACTTCTTCACGCCTACCTCCTGTTAAAAGAAATAATTTGAATCCATCTTTTAGATAGGGTCTAAACATATTTTTTTTCTCGCCCTTTCCTCCAAGCGTAATAAATGGGCTGAATGAATCAACAGCAGTTAAGATTTTATTAAATTCATCCTCGGTTATTGTATCAATAGAAGATGGTGTTGCAGCTTTGGTAATAAATTTTCTAAATGGGTTTTTCATTTCAATATTTTCAATTTCTATCAAGAATTCAAAGAATGCACGTACAGCTATAAAGCACTTGTTAAATGTCTTTGGGGAATAATTTTTTTCTGACCATACATAAAAGTTTGATACATCCTCGGTTTTAATATCAGTTGGTCTTGTCCTTTTGATGTTCTTTGTGAGCGATAAGTTTTCAATAAACTTCCAACAGAACCTCACAGATTCGTCGATATGACCTTGAGATACGTTCTTTTTTAGATGTGCAAATTTTGACTCGCCAGACATATACTCACGGTATTTTACAACTGCATCACCTATGTTATAATCAGTTAAATCTTCTGAGTATGTTTGTTTATTCTTTTCAAATCCATTTTGAATTAATTCTTTTTCTATAAGCGCACATTCAAGAATTGCATCATTATAATTTACTGCTTCTAAAAACACAGATTTTACACCATGCTTAGTGCCAGGAATGTGAATTCTTACTCGATAAACTTGTCGGTCATAATGTCTACACTTATTATTATCTACTCTGCAGGTTTTGCAGAAAATCTTTAGCCCTTTATGTGGATTTCTAGGTAGTGTTAATTTGTTCATCCTAATAATTTTGTATATCGGTCTAGATCCTTTTTATTAATTCTAGATGGCTTAACGATTGGAGTATAGGCCACCTCATCTTCAAGTAAAGTAATAGTTAGATGATATACTGGTAGGTCTTTCACTACATCTCGGTAACGTTCCTTCCATTTGTCTGGATACTTGTTCTTTAGTTGTTGAACATATGGTATGTCTATATGACTATCTACTTCGATTTGATATACAAATGAATTGTTTAAAAATCTGTGTATTTTAATACCTTTCTCCATTAGCCATTTTTTGGCAGTTTCAATGTTTTTCACATAGATTTTCTCTGCAACCTGTGCAAGTGTTAGCGTGTCTAAGCTTCTAGAAAAATTGTTATAATATTCGGTCAAAATATATAATTTAAGATGTTATATTTTACTGTTTTTTTTGTTTTTGTAATCATCCCACCAATTCATCCCTTTAATAATGACAAATCCACCAACTAATGATAAAATAATTACAAGAACTACTCTGTTAGTTGTTTTAGAATTGCCATTATTATTTGGTTTAGGTGGTATAATATTTGGCAGATTGTTAATTACTGGGGTTGATGGAGGTGGCAGCACTGGTGGAATAATTGATCCCATGAATGTGTGCTTTCCGTCAACATTATATGTAGGTGCATTTTTATATAGCTCTGCAAAAGCCGGATTTTTTAATAGTTCTTCTATCATAGTTTATAAATTTTAAGTATTTGAGGTTTGAAAAATATATAGCCAATGTCTCCAAGTGCAACACCAACGCAACCTTCTTTTATAAAAGTTCCAGTTTTAAGAGACCAATCAATTTTAAAAGGTGATACGTAATTAAGATCAATTGGGACTTCAAAACCAAATTCTTCAGCAAGATCATTAAAGTGCTCCCTCTGCATAATAATTGGGTCAGCTGTAGTTCGGACTTTAATGTAGTTATTTGCTTCGCGTTCTTTCTTTAATAACAAAGCATGTTCCTTTGTACAAGTCCAGGCGTTTTTGTGACGATCATCTGGTATAGGTCCGCCACAGTAAAGACATTCTCTCATTTTAATATTTTTTTTTATAACTGCTCCACGTTTTGTATATTTACATTACAAACGATATAATCGTATAACGTTGGGTTAAAATCAAAGTTATATAATAATTTGATTACAAATGCAATAATTTGACAAATTTTTTGCAAAAAATACACTTTTTTATAAAATAATATTCTAAGTATATGAATATCAGTGTTTTAGATAAATTTGTTAGTAGGTTTTCTACGGCCATACACATAAATCAACTTAAGCTTTCAGACTTAACTGATAAGAAGGTGGTTAGATTAACAGACAAGGAAATGCTTTTAACCGATGAGGCATCCCCCAATAAATTTGAAACAGAAACAATTAGGTTCTGGCGTATAAAAAAACTTTTGCCTTTTTTTGAGGAGAAGAAACACGCTAGAATAAGTCTTGCTCAATTAATGTGGTTAAGATTCTTATCAGAATTGAGAAAAGTAAGTCCATCTACTTTAATTATGGAAAAGGCGCATGACTTTTTTATTAAACGTGCCTATGAACAAAGACTAGGTTATAATAATCTTCTTCAAAGAGAAAAGGACTTTAAAAAAATTAGTAATCCAACACAAGAAGAGCAAGAATTTTTAGCTGCCTACCAATCTATAATTAATGACAATCTTTTGATGTATTCACTCGATAGAGATATCAATTATTTTAATATGGGAATATTAGATTATTTGGTTAATGATGAAGATGTATATTTTGTGTACTATTATAATATGGCAATTGATCCAGCAGATGGAGAAGAAAAAGAGTTACCAGAATTTGATATTATCAAAATATCAAAAGATAAAAAAAATGTAGAAAAAGACTTGGTTAAATTCCCTTACACCGAGAGGCCACATGTTTTAATTCCAGCTAGTTTTATTGTACGTGACACTTTTTACGACTGCAATCTTTCTGCCAAAGCATTTAATATATTGGCATTAGAAAATAGTGAAAGGGAAGTATTTAAGTTGATAAAAGAACACCAGCTAAGTGAATTGACATTCATTATCCCAGAAGGGACTTATTCAAAGCCATTAACCTTCAAATTTATAACTAAAAATGACGGTAACATAAATGCAATCAAAGAAAGTAAGCTCATTATGGGCACTAAAAAATACAATTCTGGTATTGCTAAACTTACTAATGGGAAAATACAAAATTTCAATCCCAATCCTAATTCAGCCGAAAATCAATAATAACTAGATTACTACGAAAAAGACCCTTCCAATTTGGGAGGGTCTTTTTCGTAGCAGTATCGGGAATAATCGTGATTAATTACGGAATTGTCTTAAAAAATAGGGTAGAGTGTTCAATCTTATAGTGTTGAATCAATAAATTAATTACAATTAATAGAGAAATCAGGTCCTGATTTATTAGGAATAATAGTAATTAATTACAATTATATTTGATCACTTTGTAATTGTAATTTTAGGCTTAATTAAGATTTTTTTACATTAATTCTGATTAACGGAGGGATGGGATGGTTAATTAGTCACCACTAATAAATTTCTTATTCAGAGAAGCCTTGCCTTAAATGTTTTAGTAATTGAACATTGTCATCTATTGTATTATCATAGTATTCAACCATTATTTTAGCCATTTCGCTATTTTGGCTAACCAATGTGTTTGAATCTAGTATGCCAACTATACGACTAAAAAGTAATTCATTCTTTTTTGCTATTTTACTCATTTCACGGCCCATCACCCTTGCAGCAATATGTTTCAATGAGGCTTCTTCCTTTTCAAATAAGTCATGATGGTTTTCGAATATCTCGTTGTCATTCATATCAAAGAAGTGATTGAGAATATCACTTATGTCTTTAATGTCATCACGCCTTGACTCTGGTCTGTCATCCCAAGCAATTAATTTTAATAATACAATTCCCGGTAGGGTACAAAATTTAAATTGGTGTTTCCCTTCTAAGTCTAATGTTGGTAATCCGTCATTGTAAATTTCAGTGAACCCTTGTAAACTGATACTTGTTAAACCAAGTCCATTGGAAGTGAACTTTGTATCTCCGTCATCTATTGCACCAAATGGCAATAAGTCCACTTCTAGATTTTCTTTCCAAATTAGCACGTATTCGTTTCCCTTATATGGCTGAAAACCTTCCGTGATTATTAGATATGTTTTTAAGGCTTCGTAAAGACCATCGTCATTTATTAGTACTGCAAAATCTATATCTCCTGTTGTACGTCTTGGAGCAATATTATTAATACCAGTCATCCAAACGTTTCTTGCAACGGCACCTACTAAATAAAAGTCAATTCCAAATTTCTCCAGGCCACGTTGTAATGCATATAGCATTTCTGTTATCCCGGGCTGTTGGCTTAATTGGTTATAATTTATTTTGTAAGTAGGCATCGTATATTTTTTTTGCAGTTTCTAGACATCTTCTGTCATTGATATTAATTAGGTCGGCATATATAAGTAATGGAGGCACTATTTGTTTGTGATTATCATTATCATTATCATTCCAAAATTTATAATATGCTTTTACATTGCCAGTTTCATCTGGTATTAACTTGTAATTTTTTATTAACTCGTTTCTTGTTTCAGTAGTATAAATTGTTAGCTCCTGAGGTTTAAGATAGTTAGTGAGTATGTCAGCCGCTGGCTCTGCTCCCCAATATGTTTTTTCCTGTTGTAAGTTTATTTGTCTCCAATTTACAAAATCGCCCTGATTTAAAAATCGGAATGTACCTATTTTAATGGTTGGCTTTAACTTCTCTTCATATACTTCAACCCATTTATCAAATAGCCCCTTTTTATTTTGAAGTATGTTCTCATATTTATTTAGATTAAGTAAAAAACCATCGTGCTTAAGGCCATTGGTTATGTTGGTAATATTTCCAATACCAGTGCCGGTATGTTCGGCAATTTGTCGGTACGGCTTATTTAACCAAGTTTCGTCCATTAAAAATTGAAAAACCACTTTAAGGCCAGTTTTTGTAAAAGCTCTTGTTTCTGTTTTCTTAGTTGGATTTATTATTGCATTTGTATCAATCCATAATGTGATGCCCTTATTTTTAAGATAGATATTGCCGTTAGCTTCTAAGTAAGCAATATTGTTCATCCTTAATTGTTCTTTGATCTTGGGAAATATTCTATTTGCCACTACCATAATAGCGGGATTGGCAATATTATCCTCAATGACCTTTTGTAATTGTTGGTTTCTTAGTTCATCTTTTAGCTCAACATTATATAGGACAACTTCATCAGCTATATTCAGTTTGAGTTTTCCGTGGCAACCATTTCCTTTTGCATTATGCTCCCACTTACCCTGTATTTGGGTATTGGTCCTTAGATTCTCTAAGGCTAAGTATATTGTTTCTTCTGTCTTCATGTTCACGTTATATATTTGTTCACGAATACGTGAACATTTCATATTTGTGAACAAATGTACAATAAATATTAAAATTCACAAGCCTTTTCCACTAGATAATTGTCTTTTAAAATAATAATAATGTCCAATAAATTACCACTGCGTGAGGAAAACACCCCCTGAAATCGACTGAATTCGGTTGATTTCGGTTTTGTGAAAACATAACCCATTACAAATCAACGCCTTCATTTTCTCAAAAAATCTTCATAACCCTGAGGTCCC
>JABMML010000041.1 GCA_013205585.1 Chitinophagaceae bacterium
AATGATTTTTTCTATGCCCACATTAATAAAATGAATGAGGCCTGGTTGCACCCTATTCATTTTGTAGGCAGTGTGGCCTATGGCTTTAAAGATATTATTAAGCAATTGGCCTTAAGCTATGAGATTGAACTGGGCAGTATTGTCAAGTCTCCCATGCAAGGCCTTATTTCCTATCATCAAAAAAAACAAATAGCTTTTTAATTTTAGCTGGGAAATTATATGCATGATATAGAACCTCATTATCATTGGCGCCATTTATATATGGCAGAAGAAGATCCAAGATCTATTTTTTTTGGGCGTACTTATAGCGAGTTTGAATTTTCTCAAGCAGTCTATAATTATTTTATACATCCTCAATGGGATGAATTTGGCAGCAAAACATTGTACCTAAAAATTCTTTTTGTAGACTATGACTTACAATTTGCCATCATTGAAATGATTGGCGAGTGGAACGATGCCATTGAGAACGATATTATGGAATTAAAAAGAGAAGTCTTAGATAAATTAATGGAAGAAGGTATTTATAAATTTATTATGATTGCCGAAAGCGTTTTTAACTTTCATAGTGGCGACAAAGATTATTATGAAGAATTATACGATGAAGTAGCAGATGAAAATGGCTGGGCCGTTTTAATTAATTTTCACCAAGGTGCCCAACACGATTTTTTACTCAGAAAATTAAACCGCTACATTGAACTTATGGAAATACCAGCTTGGAGAACATTTAAGCCCGAAGACTTTTTTCAACTCATTGATGACAAAATTTCCCAAAGGTTATTATAGGATTATGATAATAGACAATTATAATATAATATTTTAATATATTAATTCTTCATAGGCGCCCTGTAACTCATTATAAGCATGATTGTCCTTGGCTAACTTAGCCGCCGCCATCCCTTTTTCATACCACTCAATCGCCTTTTCTTTCTGGCTCATTCGCTCTAGGCATTTGGCAAAATGATAGTAGGACCCAATATAATCGGGGGAATCGCTAAGTACGGCTAGCAGTAAATCATGGGCCTTGGGGTCCTCCCCTAATTTAATATATTCCATTGCCAAGGCATGTCTTAAAAAGTTATCCCTAGGTTGTTGATTTAAAAATTCAATAATTCTTTCTATTCGTTGCATCTTGACTTATATTTGCATTAGTTGCATAAACAACTAACAATTTAACAAAATTAGCGATCATGAAAATCTTAGTTTGTATTAGTAAAACACCCGATACGACTGCTAAAATTGCCTTCACCGAAGGTAATACAAAGTTCGATGAAAATGGAGTGCAGTGGATTATCAACCCTTATGACGAATGGTATGCTTTAGTAAAAGCCATTGAATTAAAAGAGAAAGACGCAAGTACTATTATTCATTTAGTAACCGTGGGCACAGCAGATGCAGAACCCATTATTAGAAAAGCATTGGCATTAGGTGGTGACGAAGCCATTAGAGTGAATAGTAATAGCAATGACTCTTTTTATGTAGCCAAACAAATTGCTGCCATTGCCAAAGAAGGAAGTTATGAACTCATACTTACAGGTAAAGAAACCATTGATTACAATAGCGCATCAATTGGATCGATGTTATCGGCAATTTTAGATTTGCCTTTTGTTTCCTTGGCCAACCAATTGGAATGCAATGGAAATTTAGCTACCGTGAGAAGAGAAATTGAAGGCGGAGAAGAAACCTGCGAAGTGAATTTACCAGTAGTGATAAGTTGTCAAAAAGGAATGGCCGAACAAAGAATACCCAATATGAGAGGCATTATGGCAGCGCGTACTAAACCATTGAAAGTTTTGGAACCTAGTGAAGCTAGCGCCACTACCAGTATCAAAAAATTTGATATTCCAGTAGCAAAGTCGGGTGTGAAATTAGTAGACCCTGCCAATATGGATGAATTAGTAAAATTATTAAAAGAAGAAGCAAAAGTTATTTAAAAGCATTAAAAAAATATTCTATGGTACTAGTATATATAGATCAAGCCGATCAACAAATTAAAAAGTCTTCCTTAGAAGCCATGTCTTATGGGGCAGCGCTTGCAAAACAATTAGGCTGCGATGTTGCCGCTTTAGTTTTAGGCACTGTGCAAGACAATCTTGCAGCGCTTGGAAAAAATGGTGCACAAAAAGTGTATCATCTTAAAAATGAAAGCCTTAATAGTTTGGATGTGAAATTACATTCTACCTTAATTGCCAATGCTGCCAAAAATGTGAATGCTACTGTAGTGGTTTTTGCACATAATATAAATGGTAGGGCAATTGCTCCAGCAGTAGCTGTAAAATTAGAGGCGGG
>JABMML010000042.1 GCA_013205585.1 Chitinophagaceae bacterium
AGTCTTTAATGAAGATCTTATAAGAGAGTCTATCTACTATGAAACAGAAAGAGGGGGTCAAGTATTTTTCATTCATAATAGAGTACAAGGCTTGGCAGAAATGTGTGAGATGATTCAAAAACTATGTCCTGATATTAGTATTGGTTATGCGCACGGGCAATTAGAAGGGCATCAATTGGAAGAAAAAATATTAGACTTTATTGAAAGAAGGTATGATGTATTAGTTTGTACCAATATTGTTGAAAGCGGGGTGGATATTCCAAATGTGAATACTATTATTATAAACAATGCACATCAATTTGGCTTAAGTGATTTACATCAATTAAGAGGAAGGGTGGGGCGTAGTAATAAAAAAGCGTTTTGTTATTTATTAGCTCCTCCCATGAGCACCCTGCCCGATGATTCAAGAAAAAGATTACAAACTCTGGAGCAGTTTAGCGAGTTGGGTAGTGGCTTTCAGATAGCCATGCGTGATTTAGATATTCGTGGGGCTGGTAATTTATTAGGAGGAGAACAAAGTGGATTCATGGCTGAAATTGGTTTTGAAATGTATCAAAAAATTTTAGCAGAAGCCGTGCGTGAATTAAAACGCTCCGACTTTAAAGAATTATTTGAAGAAGAAATTAGTAAGCAAGACGATTTTGTGCAGGATTGTACCATTGATACCGATCTGGAAATTATGATTCCAGATAGCTATGTAGAAAATATTGGAGAGCGTTTATCCTTATACACTAGAATGGATCAATCGGAAAATGATGAAGAGCTAGCACTCATGCAAACAGAATTAGAGGATCGTTTTGGTCCACTGCCTAATGCAGTGCATGATTTATTTATGACTATTCGTTGCAGACGTATTGCTATTTCACTAGGCTTTGAAAAAATGACTTTGAAGGACGAAACCTTAAGATGCTTTTTTGTCAACAGACCTGATTCGCCTTATTTTGAAAGTGAAACCTTTAAGCAGTTATTAGACTATGCGCAAAAGAATATGAATAAAGCGCATTTCAAACAAGTGGGCAGAAGCTTTATTCTCATTATTAAAGAGGTAAAGTCAATGCAGCATTGCTTTACACTCTTAGAAAAAATACAAGTGGGCGTTTTCCCTGTGCAGGTTTAAATTTATTTTAATTCTTTATTGAACTAAAAAGCCCTCTCGAATGAACGAAAGGGCTTTTAATGCGATAAGTTGAGTGAAAATTTACTCAGATTTTTGTAAACCAAGTTTACTAGAATCCTTTTTTAGCAACACCATCAGCGATAGCCTTCAGCGCATTTGTTTCGCTTAAAATGGCAGCCATTTTATTTCCTTTACCATCATTGCCACCTGCCATATAACCGCCTCTAGAAGTTTTTGTGATGACAGCGTCATGCATTGGTACGTTTTTTTCTTTTGTTTTTAAGCAATACGCTTTAATCATTTTTGAAGTGTCCATTTTGTATAAATTTTAAAGTGAATATTTCTAATTGAAAGTAGGTTATTTATTGGGATTCATTTACGGAAAGGCTTGATTTTTTGTTAAAATGGCCAAAAAACGTATTAAATCTAGGGTTTAAGCATCAATTTTAGCGTATTTCGCATGAGTTTCAATGAATTCCCTTCTAGGAGCTACATCGTCGCCCATGAGCATACTGAAGATACGATCGGCCTCTGCAGCGCTCTCAATGGTCACTTGTTTCAGGGTTCTGCGCGCAGGATCCATGGTTGTTTCCCATAATTGATCTGCATTCATTTCTCCCAAACCTTTATAGCGTTGAATGGTTACGGCGTCATCTTTTCCGCCCCCTAATTTTATAACTAAGGCCTTTCTTTGCTCTTCGCTATAAGCGTATTCTTGTTCTTTACCTCTTTTTACTAAGTATAAAGGAGGTTGAGCAATATAGACATATCCGTTTTGAACAAGTTCAGTCATGTATCTAAAAATGAAAGTAAGAATAAGCGTAGCAATGTGAGATCCATCCACATCGGCATCGGTCATAATAATTAATTTGTGATAGCGAAGCTTGACAATGTTTAAGGCTTTAGGATCTTCGGGTGTGCCCACTGTTACACCAAGTGCTGTATACATATTTCGAATTTCCTCATTCTCATAAATTTTATGTTCCATTGCTTTTTCTACGTTCAAAATTTTACCACGCAGTGGTAAAATGGCTTGGTAGCCTCTATCACGACCTTGCTTTGCTGTTCCACCTGCAGAATCTCCTTCGACTAAATACAATTCGCATCTTTCAGGATCTCTATCAGAACAATCAGCTAATTTACCAGGTAAGCCACCACCCGTAAGTACAGATTTTCGTTGTACCATATCGCGCGCTTTTTTTGCTGCTACACGCGCTTGGGCTGCTAAAACAATTTTTGAGATTACATACTTAGCTTCTTTCGGGTTCTCTTCTAAATAAGCTTCTAATGCGCGAGAAACGGTAGTTTGCACTACACCACTCACTTCACTATTACCTAATTTAGTTTTTGTTTGACCTTCGAATTGTGGTTCTGGCACTTTAACGGAAATAATAGCACTCAAACCTTCTCTGAAATCATCTCCTTCAACAGTGACTTTTGCTCTTTCAAATAAACCTTCTTTATCACCATAGCTTTTGAACACACGCGTAAGTGCTGTTCTAAAACCCGTAACGTGTGTCCCACCTTCAATGGTATTGATATTATTTACGTAAGAGAAAATGTTTTCTTTAAAATCGTCGTTATAGGTTAAGGCTACTTCTACCATTACATTCGAAGCCTCGTCTAAACCTTCTACATACAAGGGTTGAGAGATAATGGGGTTTCTATTTCCATTCTTATCTAACATTTGTACAAACTCCACAATACCACCTTCGCTATAAAAATTCTTGGTATAAAAATTTCCTGTTTCGTCTTTCTCTCTTAAGTCGGTAATGTTGATATTAATTCTTTTATTCAAATAAGATAATTCGCGTAAACGACTTTCTAAGATTTCTCTTTTATACACCGACTCTTGGAAGATGGTTAAATCAGGCCAGAAGTGCACACGAGTTCCTGTTTTTTCACTAGTACCAATTTCTCTTACAGCATATTGAGGGGCGCCGATGGCATATTCTTGTTCAAATCTTTTTCCTTCTCTTTCAACCGTTACTAATAATTTTTTACTAAGTGCATTCACGCAACTTACACCTACGCCGTGCAAACCACCCGAAACTTTATAGGTATTTTTATCAAATTTACCGCCCGCGTGTAAAACAGTCATTACTACTTCCAAGGCCGAACGTTTCTCTTTGGTATGCATGGCGGTGGGAATTCCACGGCCATTATCTTGCACACTTATTGAGTTGTCTTCATGAATGGCTACTTCGATATGAGAGCAATAGCCCGCTAAAGCCTCATCGATAGAGTTATCTACCACTTCATACACTAGATGGTGAAGTCCTTTAGAGCCAACATCGCCAATGTACATGGCAGGTCTTTTTCGAACGGCTTCTAAGCCCTCTAAAACCTGAATACTGTCGGCGCCATAATTCTTATTTTCTGCTGATTCTTTTGACTGTAAATCGTTGGACATAATTGTATTAAAATTGGTTTGTTTTTCGATGCATTCCAAATGCATACAAACTTAAGATAATTAAGGGTTTAAAGCCTGTTTTAGGCTCGATTTAGTTATCCCCATTTTAGGCCTTTTGTGAATAGTTTTTTTACCTAAAAACAGGCTGTTTTTTATGTCATTTTTGGGTCAGATTTGCAGGCTAAATAGTTCCTTTAGGCTTTATGCCTTAATTTTGTAGAAATGACACAAGTACAAGAACTCTTAAAGCAAGCAAATACAGCCCAAAATTTTACTGGGATGGCATTGCTATACAGCAAAGAGCAGCGTATTCCAGGGTCCACCCAATATCAAATTAAAAGGTATATGGCGCAGGAGGCCTGGGGAGCAGAAGATACAGGCATGTTTGTGTACCACTTTAATGCCCAAGCGCCCAAGGAAAATTACTTAGAATTAAGATTTTGTATTTCTGGAAATAGATACTGTGACAATAAGGTTTGTGGGGGTTGTAATCAATTACCTACTTCGGATTGTATGGGTCCGATGAGAACGGTGGACGTTTTTTCTTTTCATTTCACAGCTACTTTTTTACATCAGTTTGTGCATAATGTAAAAACAAATAATAAGAAAGATGAGTTGCTTGCTTTTAAACATACCGACAATTTTACTAAAACATTTCCATTAAGTGTAAAAAAGCGAATTACGCTAGATGCCTTATTGAATCATAGTTACAGCGGTTCTTTAGAAAATATTTTTGTGAATGCAAAAATTCATGAACTCTTGGTGTACAGCTTAGAAAGCATCATCGATGAAAAAGAAGTAGTGTTCACTTGTAAGTTTTTAGCAGACGATAGAGGTAAGGAAAGTATCTATCAAGCGCGTGAATTTTTATTACAACATATTGGCGACCCAATTACTATTAAAGAGCTGA
This sequence comes from Chitinophagaceae bacterium, assembly GCA_013205585.1. Taxonomy (GTDB): domain Bacteria; phylum Bacteroidota; class Bacteroidia; order Chitinophagales; family Chitinophagaceae; genus Sediminibacterium. The sequence continues at coordinate 4,441 of JABMML010000042.1, forward strand.
GCCGTAAAGTAGCCATGAACGAATGTTATTTAAAGAAAGGCTTTAAAGAAGTCTACGGCACTACTATATTTGATTTCTATCAACAACAAAGAATGGAGCACGCAAAGTATTTGTTGTATGAAAAATCATTAAGCGTAACGGACGTTTCAGCGCTTCTTGGCTATTCTTCTATCTCGCATTTCTCTGCAGCTTTTAAAAAGCATACCGGCTTAAAGCCTTGCGAGTTATTGAACTAGGGCGCTTTCTTATATTTTACTTACTTTTATTTTCTCAAACCTTAATTATGCGTTTATTATTGGCATTTGTAACCTTAGTTTTCTTTAGTTCTTGTATTAACCAAAGAGTGGATTTAATTGTGCATCATGCACAAATTTATACAGTCAATAATGAATTTACAATGGCTGAGGCCATGGCTATACAAGACGGTAAAATTGTAGCGATTGGAACCAATGATGCTATTTTAAAAGAGTATCAATCCGATTCAATAGTGAATGTAAACAATGCTATTATATACCCTGGCTTCATAGATGCACATGCGCATTTTTTAGGATATGGTCAGTCCTTGTATGCGGTTGATTTAATGTTTGTACCTAGTTGGGAAGAGGCTATTGAAAGAGTGAAAGCCTTTGCTGTAAAGCATCCTGGTAAAGGTTGGATCAAAGGAAGAGGTTGGGATCAAAACCGTTTTGCAGGTAAACAATTTCCTACCAATGCGGAATTAAATATTTTATTTCCTGATAGACCCGTTATTTTAGAAAGGGTAGATGGTCATGCAAGTATTGCCAATGATTATGCTTTAGCACTAGCAGCTGTGAAGGCTGGACAAACTATTGAAGGAGGTGAGTTCACAGTGCAGAATGGAAAATTAACTGGTTTATTAATTGACAATGCAGTGGGAGTTGTTGAAAGAAAAGTACCTGAAACCACCAAAGAAGATTATAAAAATTGGTTAACTGCAGCGCAGCAAAATTGTTTTGCAACAGGTTTAACCACTATTACCGATTGTGGTTTAAGTCCAAGCGACATTGATATGATTGATGCATTACAAAAAAGCAATGATCTAAAAATGCGTTTGTATGTGATGTTAAGTGATAAGCCAAGCTCTTATACTTCTTCTTATTTTACCAACGGCGGGTATACTACAGATCGCTTAATGGTGAAAGGTGTGAAAGTGTATGGCGATGGTGCACTTGGTTCAAGAGGCGCCGCATTGATAGCGCATTATTCAGATAAACCAGGCTGGGGTGGGTTTTTATTAAGTAGTCAAGCACATTTTGATAGCATCGCCGCTAAATTAATTAATACCGATTTTCAAATGTGTACCCATGCTATTGGCGATAGTGCGAATAGGGTGGTATTGAAAGTGTATGAGAAATATTTAAAAGGTAAGAATGATAAAAGATGGAGAATAGAGCATGCGCAAATATTAAACCCTGCAGACTTTCATTATTTCGCAGAGAATAGTATTATACCTTCTGTGCAACCCACGCATGCCACTAGCGATATGTATTGGGCAGGGGATAGATTAGGTGCAGAAAGATTAAAAGGAGGCTATGCATTCAAGCAATTATTAGAACAAAATAATTGGTTGCCCCTAGGCACCGATTTTCCTGTGGAAGAAATTAATCCTTTTAAAACATTTTTAGCAGCTGTGGCAAGACAAGACAGCAAAGGTTTTCCTGCAGGTGGTTTTCAAATAGAGAATGCTTTAACGCGTGAACAAACTATTCGTGGTATGACCATTTGGGCAGCTAAAGCGAATAGAATGGAGAAACAAGTAGGTAGTATTGAAATAGGAAAGAAGGCCGACTTTATCATTTTAGATAAAGACTTAATGAAAGTACCTACTGATAGTATACTTCAAGTGAAAGTATTGAAGACCTATTTGAACGGCGAAAGAGTTTTTTAAAGAGTTCACTATTGCATATTATATTTCATCCTGCGCTATTAAGAGAATAGTTCATCTGTAATATTATATTTCATCCTTCTCTGTTCGCCACTTAACGCTAAAAATCATAAATTCTAACTAAAAGTCAGAACTCGCACTTCCTGCTCAAACATGCTGACTTTTTTAACGTTAAAATTTGTGATTTTATAC
>JABMML010000043.1 GCA_013205585.1 Chitinophagaceae bacterium
CATAATTGGATTGTTTTTCTTTTTTCTTGTTATAATAAAATCAGAAGCACAAATAAATCCTATTAATAATACAGATTCTAGTTCATTTAAATATTTTAAAGGAACTATTTTGGATAGTAAAACAAAGAATGAATTAACTTTTGCAAGCATTACAGTTTCTGGATCAAACATTTCTACCATTAGTAATAGTGAAGGAAATTTCTTAATCAAAATTCCTATATATAGACAAGACGCAAGTCTTATTATTTCATTTTTAGGGTATAAAGATAAAATTATTTCAATCAAAGACTTGAATCAAGAAAAAAATTTATTGTATTTAGAACCTGTCAGTGTTCTACTCAAAGATGTAGTTGTAAATGTGATGGATGCCAATAAAATATTTTCGAATGTACTTAATAATCGTTCAAAAAATTATGGAGATAGCGCTATTCAAATAATTGGTTTTTACAGAGAATCAATCAAAAAAAGACGTAATTATGTCTCAGTTTTAGAATCTATTGTCGATATTCAAAAAATGCCATTTTCAATAGGTGTACAAGACCAAGTCAATATTTTAAAGGGTAGGAAAAATGCTGATTACTCTAAATTAGATACTGTAAACTTTAAATTAGAAGGAGGTCTTTTTTCAGCTTTATTTATTGATTTAATCAAAGATCCAAGTAATATATTCTCAGAAAATGTATTTGAATTGTATAATTTTCACTTTGAGGATATTACCCAAATTAATGATAAGCAGGTTTTGATTATCTCTTTTAAACAAAAATTATCCATTGAAGACCCTGATCCCCTCTATAGCGGAAAATTATTTATCGATGCAAAAAGTCTTGCTATCGTAAGTGCAACCTTTCAACTTAATGTTGAAAATAGAATCAAAGCAGGACTAATTTTTACACGTAGAAAACCAAAAGGAGTTGTTATTTACCCAACAGAAGTTAGCTATCAGATTGATTACCGACAACAAAATAATAAATGGATTTTTTCTTATTCTCGTGGAGATATTACATTTAAATTAAATTGGGATAAATGGATATTTAACACTACCTACAATACTACTTTTGAATTGGTTAATACTAATTGGGAAAATCAAGATAGTAACCCGCAAATAAACAATCAAAAATTGAGTCCCTACGTAATTATGTCTGATAAAATTTCCAACGCTACAGATGTTGATTTTTGGGGTGAATATAATATCATAGAACCTGAAAAGTCTATTGAGTCCGCTATCAAAAAAATTAAAAGCAAAAACTTGAAAGAGATATTAATTCAATAAAATATTTTAAAACATCCACAAATGAAATATTTTGAGAAAGTCATTATTTTAACTGTAATGGTAATCGTTTCTTTTTCTATGGAATCCTGTAAAAAAGATACTAATCAGGCAGTTGCTGGTGGCGTTTCTATTAAAGATACTAATCAGGCAGGTACTGGTGCCATTTCTGCAAAAGATACTTGGACAATTATTCAGGACAATATTCTCACACCTTCTTGTGCAACAAGTGGTTGTCATGCGTCTACTAGCGATGCTAACTACGTTCAGCATAACCTACTGTTAAATTCAACTAACGCATACGATAATTTAATTAATATCATTTCAAAAAATGCGGCAGCAAAAACAGCCGGACTGGTAAGGGTAAAGCCGGGTGATTATATAAGTAGTTTGTTGTATCAGAAAATTGATTGTCAGACAACCACTCAATATGGAGCATCGATGCCATTGGGGGGTGCTAATTTGACCTTGGGACAGATAGAATTTATCAAACAATGGATAATAAAAGGGGCGCCCAAAACAGGAACTGTAGTTGATGAAGCCATACTAGTCAATAAAGAAGTATGCCAAAAGGTTTTTGTACCCATGCAAGCACCAGCTGCTTCAGAAGGGTTTCAATTAGCGATCAATGCTTTCACAGTAAGTCCCAACACAGAGCGCGAGGTGTTTGTAAACAGAGCCACCCCCAATACTTCCACAGTCTATGTCAATAAAATTATCATGCAGGGGAGACCAAACAGTCACCATTTTGTTTTATATGGGTTTCAAAGTACTACTTTGTTGCCACCAGTGAACACATTAAGGGATTTGTATAATGCAGATGCAAGTGTTAACATAACCACTTTTTTACAAATGCAAAACCATATATTTTTGGGTGGTGGTACAGATGTAAATACAACCTATACATTTCCTGCAGGCGTTGCCCTGAAAGTTCCCCCGGCTAGCGCGCTCG
>JABMML010000044.1 GCA_013205585.1 Chitinophagaceae bacterium
GAATTACAGAACAGACACTGGATGTTTTTAAATGGAGTTATATTGGTTTCACCAACCGATCTTGGATTAAAGCGTGATGCAGTATCAAGTGCCGCATTACGTATTCCTTATATGGCAGCAACTGCATGGCATCATAAAAAATTAAATACAGTATATCAGTCTAAGGAATTAGAAAAATATTTACCAGAAGTAGAAGCATTTGCAATCAACGAACTTATGCCTGCATTAGCACAAGGCGGGGCATTGGCAGCAGAAAAGCGCAAAGCGATAGTGAAAAAAATTGCTGGCTATATAGGTTTAAATGAAACAGTAGTAGCAGAACAAAATATGGAAGTGCCATTTGATTATTTCTGGAAAGAGTTATTGCGTGATCAAGGTAAAACAGTTGGAAGACTAGATTCAAGATACATTGGTATGGATAAAAAGAATGCAGGACAAAGACCAGATTACAATGCAGAGTTGTTGTCATGGGAGCATTCGTTCACACCAGCAATTAATATGTATTTAAGAGATGAGTTAGGCTATAAGACAGATTTGAATTATTATATTTTTGGTCCAGTAGGGCCATGGGATAACAGCAATAACAATACAGGAGATGACTTACGTCAAGCGATGATGGAAAATCCGTATTTAAATTTATTGGTGCAATCGGGTTATTACGATGGTGCTTGTGATTATTTCAATGCAAAATATAATATGTGGCAAATGGATCCTGCTGGAAAAATTCAAGACAGAATGTTTTGGGAAGGATACCGCAGTGGACATATGATGTATTTGCGCAAAGAAGATTTAGCTACGAGCAATGACCACCTAAGAGCCTTTATTAAAAAGAGTATACCGACCCTAGGTACGCCTGCTAAGTTCTAGCTCGTTCATAAAATATTTTTAAAAAAGAACCCCGTATTTTTTAATATCGGGGTTCTTTTTTTATATGACTTGATAAAACTATAAAGTTTTAGATTCTTTGTATTTGCGCTCCTAATGCTTGCAATCGGGTATCAATATTTTGATAGCCTCTGTCTATTTGTTCAATATTTTGAATGGTGCTTTTTCCTTCTGCACTTAGTGCGGCAATCAGTAAGGCTTGCCCAGCGCGAATATCAGGGCTGCTCATGGTTATACCGCGCAGTGGATATTTACGCGCTAATCCAATGACGGTGGCACGGTGTGGATCACACAAAATAATTTGTGCCCCCATATCAATTAATTTATCCGTAAAAAATAAACGGCTCTCAAACATTTTTTGATGAATGAGTACACTACCTCTAGCTTGAATGGCAGTGACTAAAATAATACTTAATAAATCGGGGGTGAATCCTGGCCAAGGGTTATCATAAATAGTTAAGATACCCCCATCCATAAAAGTTTGTATTTCATAAATATCTTGAGCCGGAATATAAATATCATCTCCTTTTATAGAAAAATCAATACCTAGTAAACGAAATTTTTCTGGAATAATACCTAAGTGTGCTACGCCTGCATTTTTAATAGTGATTTCACTTTTGGTCATGGCAGCAAGCCCAATGAATGAACCAATCTCAATCATGTCTGGTAAAATTCTATGCGTGGCAGTGCCTAATTTTGTAACGCCTTCAATGTGCAATAAATTACTACCCATGCCAGTAATTTTTGCACCCATATTATTTAATAGTAAGCAAAGCTGCTGCACATAAGGCTCACAGGCTGCATTATAAATACTAGTAATGCCTTCTGCAAGTACAGCCGCCATTACAATATTTGCTGTTCCTGTAACGGAAGGCTCTTCTAATAACATATAAGTACCCACTAGTTTATCTGCTTTTAATGTAAAGCAGGCAAGCTTTTCATCATAAGCATAGGTAGCGCCTAGTTTTTCAAATCCAATAATATGTGTATCTAATCTTCTTCTTCCAATTTTATCTCCACCTGGTTTAGGTAAATATGCTTTTTTAAATCTTGCTAAAATGGGACCTGCCAACATTACGCTACCGCGTAATCTTCCACTCTTGGCTTTAAAATCATCAGAGGCTAAATAACTAGGATCAATTTTATCTGCTTGAAAACGGTATTCGCCTTCCTTTAATTTTTCAACACTTACGCCCATCGCCTCTAATAACTCTATCAGTAAATTCACATCAACGATATCAGGTATATTGGAAATGGTAATAGGGGCTGCTGTTAATACTACTGCAGATAAAATTTGTAATGCTTCGTTTTTAGCACCCTGGGGTGTAATATTTCCTTTAAGTGATTTTCCTCCTATGACTTCGAATGAACTCATTTGAATTAAAAACGTTTTTTAAAATTGCGGTTATTGTTGTTGCGGCCGGCACCACCTCCGCCTGGTCCGCTTGGTCCGCGGCCACCTCTATTATTATTATTACGATTGCCCTGCCAACGACCCGCTGCTGGACGGTACTCATCTCTTTCAAAATTTTGATTGCGATGTTTGATATAAGGCGTATTGCTAAATTCAAGTTCACCACCGGTGATGGCGTTTAACTCTCCTCTAATGGTATCATCTTGTACTAATTCTTTATGCCAGTTACTATAAGCGAGTTTCATATAATGTGCAATAGCATGCGCAAAACCTGCTTTTTTCTCTTGGTCTTGTTCTGCCATCGCCTTATCAATCACCAATTCTAGGTTCTTCCCTAAATGGGCATATTTAATTTTACGCTTAGGATAAGGAATTGGATCGGGCTTCTGCTTGTAGGTTTCCTTAGTTGGAATGGGATAAGGGCTGTCCACGTCCAATTGGAAATTGCTCATAAAGAACAGGTGATCCCATAATTTATGCTTGTAATCTTCGATATTCTTTAGCTGAGGGTTCAAAAAGCCCATTAGTTCAATGACTACCTGCGCCTGCTCTAGTCTTTTGGCACGATCTTCAATAGTCATTAAATGGTCCACCATCTTATGCACATGACGGCCATACTCTCTCATCCCCATTAAGCTTCTTGCTGTATTGTATTCCATGTATTTATTACTTCTCGAGTAACAAATGTAAGGATTTATTTTATCTTCGTACCATGGAGCCACTGATACAACAAATTCAAACCATCACTCAAGAAATCCAAAATACGGTCGCTACCACCAGCGCCGAGGTGGAAGCCTTCCGAATTAAATACTTGGGAACCAAAGGTTTGGTGAAAAATATGATGGGGGAGATGAAATCAGTGTCTAATGAACAGAAAAAAGAATTCGGACAAATCCTAAATGCTTTTAAGGTAGCAGCGGAAGAAAAACTTGAAGCCCTAGTAGCTGCATTAGGAGACACCACTACATTAGATTCTACAATTGATACAAGTTTACCGGGCGATGAATTTACAGTGGGCACAAGACATCCTTTAAATTTAGTGCGCAATCAAATGGTTTCTATTTTTAAAACATTAGGATTCGCGGTTGCTGAAGGACCAGAGATAGAAGATGATTGGCATAATTTTGGTGCAATGAATTTACCAGCCGATCATCCAGCGCGTGATATGCAGGATACTTTTTATGTACAAGAAGCCACTGAAGAAAATGCATCATGGTTGTTAAGAACACATACTTCAAGTGTGCAAGCGCGTGTGATGGAAACACAGAAACCACCTATTCGTGTGATTTGTCCAGGGCGTGTTTATCGCAATGAAACTATTTCAGCAAGAGCGCATTGTTTTTTTCATCAAGTAGAAGGTTTATACATTGATGAAAATGTAAGCTTTGCAGATTTAAAACAAACACTTTATTTTTTCGTACAAGAAATGTTTGGAAAAGATGTGAAAGTAAGGTTCCGTCCAAGTTATTTTCCTTTTACAGAACCTAGTGCAGAGATGGATATTAGCTGTCAAATATGTAGTGGTAAAGGGTGTAATATTTGCAAGCATACAGGATGGGTAGAAATTTTAGGTAGCGGTATGGTACATCCCAATGTGTTAAAAAACTTTGACATCGATCCTGAAAAGTATACTGGCTTTGCATTTGGTATGGGCGTTGAAAGAATTGCGCAATTAAAATACCAAGTAAACGATTTACGTTTATACTCTCAAAACGACTTGCGCTTTTTGCAACAGTTTAAGAGTGTCTGATAAATAATTATGTTACATAACACCAAGGGTATTGTTTTACGCGTCACAAAATATGGTGATACGAGTATTATCCTAACGGCCTATACAGAACTTTTTGGTGTGCAACAATACATGGTCAAAGGGGTGAGAGTCACCAGTAAAAAAGGTGCGAACAAGGCTGTGTTTTATCAACCCGCTGCTATTTTACAAATGGAAGTATATCATTCACCCATGAAGCAATTGCAAATGGTAAAGGATGTGAGCTGGGATTTTGTATATCAAAATGTATATTCCGATGTACTGCGTAATGCAGTGGCTACCTATATTGTGGAGGTCTTGCAACAAACCATGCAACCCGAACCGCACCCGGAATTATTTTATTTAATAGAAGATACTTTTAAACAATTAGATAAAGGCGGCCCTAGTTTAGTGAGCAACCTACCTATTTATTTTTTAATTCATTTAAGTCAAAACATGGGCTTTGGCTTACAAGGAAAATATACTGCAACCACTCCGGTATTAGATGTAAGAGAAGGACAGTTTGTTGAAAAGGTTCCTACGCATCCTTATTTTTTAGAAGGTGCAGAAGCGCAAACGGCCTCTAGTTTTTTACAAGTACAATTTTACAACGATTTAGACACGATTATTTTAACAGGTACACAAAGAAAAAAAATATTGGAACTTTTTCAGTTATCCTTAAGCTGGCATTATAAAAAATTCAGCGAAATAAAATCACTACCTATATTACAAGAAGTGCTGAGGTAGGTATTTAATCGTTATTTCTACTATTACGATGTCTACGCCACATAATAATTAAAATGGCGATGATGCCGAATAAAATGGGTAAAGACATAAAGAGCATTTAATACCACAAGCTACCAAAATTTGATAGCTTTTTCGTAATATAGCTTATGAAATTTAACCTCATCATCGCAGTTGTTTTAATACTTGGCACATTTACCAGTTGTTCCATCATTCAGCCCACTACCATTAAAAAAATTAAAATGGATTATCAAGCGCACCGTGGAGGCAGGGGCCTAATGCCCGAAAATACTATTGCGGCCATGTTATCGGTAATGGACAATGAAAAAGTTACTACCCTTGAAATGGACTTAGCCATTACCAAGGACAAACAAGTAGTGGTTTCACATGACCCTATTTTAAATCCATTAATTACGACGAAACCCGATGGAACTTTTATTAAAGCAAGCGAACTGAATAAAAATATTATTTATCAAATGGATTATGCTGCTTTAGAAAAATATGATGTGGGTTTAAAAACACATCCTGGTTTTAAGGGTCAAAAAAAATTAGCAGCATCTATTCCAACACTTAGCAGTTTAATAGATAGTGTAGAAATAAAGTCAAAGACTATAGGAAGAAAAATGAATTATAATATTGAGATAAAATCGTTGGAGGGGAAAGATGGTTTAGAACACCCCGACCCTAATGAGTTTGTAGAATTAGTGGTGACTACTTTGAAAAATAAAAATATACTGAATAGAACAAGCTTACAAAGTTTTGATCTGAGGCCACTGCGTGTCTTGCATGAAAAATATCCTAGTATTAAAATAGCTTATTTAGTATTTGGTGCAGATTGTGCCAATGCTGAAAAGCAAATTGCGCTACTAGGTTTTCAACCAACTATTTATAGTCCAGAATATAAATATGTAAATAAGGCCATGATAGACTACTGCCATCAAAAAAACATTCAAGTCATTCCTTGGACAGTGAATACCAAAGAAGAAATAAATACTTTAATTCAATTAAAGGTGGATGGAATTATTACAGACTATCCGAATTTGTTTTAAGAAACTATATTATCGGGAAACTATACCATCGGGAAAGGGAAACTACTTACTAGTTTTACTTTTATTCCTTCTTTGGAAGATTTTCTAGCAGCTTCTATAATTTCAAGCACGTGTAAAGAATGCAGCACATTAATACTTGGCTCTATATTTTTAGATAAAGCGCCTGCTATGCGCGTAGCGCCTTCCTGCCATTGATATCCCTTATCATCTGTTTGAAGTACCTGAGGTGCTTCGGTCCAAGAATTATCTAAGACTAAACTTTTAGGTTCCCAATCATATCCAATCAATCGCATATTACCCTTGTCTCCAAAAATTTGAATACTATGTAATGTTTGGTTTTTGGCTTCATGCCCAAATGGGTCAAAATAATTAAATCCACACATGATATGGCTAATGACTCCATTATCATGTTCTAATAATATATGTGCATTGTCTTCTTCTTTTACTTGCACTATTCCTTTTTCATCAATCTCTCTTTCTTTATTTACAATACTAGTCATGGCCATCACCGATTTTGCGGGGCCTAATAATCCAGTAAGGGTAGCCATATTATAAACGCCTAAATCCGGCATGCTGCCACCCAATGGTTCATAAAAAAAAGAAGACCAAGTTGGACCCGTATGTCCATACTGTCCATGTGCACTGGCTAATTTTCCAAGCTTTCCTTCCTGAATAGTTTTACTCATAAATTCAAACTGTGGGCTAGTGACTACTGCAGGGGCGCCCCAAATACGCACACCTTTTAATTTAGCAAAGTCTACTAATGCTTTTCCTTCTGCATAGGTATTCGCCAAAGGTTTTTCACTCCAAACATGCTTGCCTGCTTGCAGGGCAATTTTATTTAAGGCTCCATGCATTTGCATATCCGTTAATGTCAACATTAAATCAAATGCATTTCCTTTTAATAAAGCATTAATATTATTATAAGTGCTAGCACCAATATTGTATTTTTTATTTTGTGCCTCTGCCCTGTCTTGTTTAATATCACAAAGACTTACTATTTTAACCAAGGGAGAACTTTGTAAATGAACAATATATCTATTGCTTACACTTCCACATCCAATAATGGCTACTTTAATTATTTTTTCGTCTGATGCCGCAAATAATTCCAAATTACTTAATAATAAAGCAGCAGAGGCCAGTGATGTTTTTTGTAAAAAAGCAGCTCTTGTTAATGAATCGTTCATACTTGAAAATTTAATAACTCAATTTAAATAATTCTTTTGGAATTACTTTTGTTTTCTAATTGACCATTTGAATGTACGCCTTCTATTAAAACCACCCCTGGTTTTTTTCCTTTTTCAAAACTACCTAAGCCTTTTTCCATTTGTAAGGCGCGTGCCCCATTCATAGTCGCCCAGCCCAGCATTTCTGAAAGTGGAATGGTGGGGTTATGTTTTTGAATAGTTTTTAATTCATCCAATATATTTAAAGACCAATTACTTGCACAACTATCGGTACCAATTACTATCTCAGCCCCATTTGCACGGAGTAATTCAATGGGTGGCATGGTTTTTTCAATGTACTGGTTCGCATTGGGACATAAACACCAAAAGCTATTGGGCATTTCTTTTTGAACAGCTTTAATATCCGAAGCACTGGTAAAACTATTATGTACTAAAATACTTCTTGCTGCTTTTTTAAAATAAGGAAGTACCGATTGCAAACTACTAAGTCCTGTAGCTTCAAAAAAATCTAGCGATACTTTGGTTCTTTCATACATACCTAAAAAACTTCCTGTCTTTTTTTCAAAGAATTCATTTTCATCCATCGTTTCTTGATTGTGCATGCTTATAGTATGCGCGCCAAAATAATTGGATAGTAATTTCCATAAATTAAAACTTACTGAATAAGGAGCATGTGGTACCAAGGAAGCGCGCACACAATTTTGTTCAAAAGCTTCCTGTATTTTTAATCCTGCATTTATTTTATCATCAGCACGTGTTGGATCTAAATCATATAATTCAACAAAACTATAATAAGCTAGTTTGTGTTTTTGTTTTATACTAAGTGTATCAAGTGTATTGCAAATATCTCCCACTGCTACAATGCCATTATGATACATTTCATCTTCAGCCGAAATAATGGCCTGCTGAATAATTCCATCCTCTACTTTTCGCAAACCCACAATTTGTTTTACAAATTCTTGTAATCCTAAATGTGCAGGTATTATGCCCTTCATGTGTGATAGTTCTAAATGGCA
>JABMML010000045.1 GCA_013205585.1 Chitinophagaceae bacterium
ATGTGGGGCATAACCTTCGTATAAAATTTCTTCGTAGTTGCTAGTGTCTTTTCCCATGGCTCTTTTAATAGCCGCTTCCACTCTATCTTTGGGCATACCTACACTTCTTGCATTCTGGTAGCATCTTCTTAAAGCAGGGTTGTCATCTGGGTTAGGGCCACTTGCTTTTACAGCAATGACTATTTCTTTACCAATGCGGGTAAACTGCTTTGCCATACGATCAAAACGCTTGAACATCGTAGCTTTTCTAACTTCAAATATTCTTCCCATAGTTATATGTATTAAGAGTTGCAAAAATAAGAAAAAAAAGTCCCCCCAAGTAATCGGGAGGACTTTTCTAATTTATGTTGAAATAAAATTAATCATTCAATTTACTATGTCTACGACCATAAAGGAAATAAACCACCAAGCCTAATGCCATCCAGGCAAAGGCATATTTTAGCGTTTGGGCATCTAGGGCAAAGATCATCGCTAGGCAGATAACCGCTCCTAAAATTGGAACTAGTGGCACTAATGGCGTTTTAAATGGACGCTCCATATCAGGTGATTTGCGTCTTAAAATCCAAATACCTATACTCACTAGTACAAAGGCAAATAGGGTACCAAAGGAGGTTAAATCACCCGCTACATTACCTGGTACGAATGCGGCAAATCCCCCAACAAAAACAAATAAAATCCAGTTTGATTTATAAGGCGTTCTAAACTTAGGATGTAATTCAGAGAATACTTTTGGAAGTAATCCGTCATTGGCCATTGAATAAAATACGCGTGATTGACCCATTAACATGACTAAAATAACAGAACTAAATCCTGCTAAAATAGCGACTGTTACAGCAGTGGCTAACCAACCATATCCTGTCATATAAGTAGAAATAGCATAGGCTACAGAAGCTTCACGACCTTTTAAAGGATCGACGAAATCGGTCCATGGTGCAACACCTGTAAGTACGTGTCCAAATAGTATGTATAAAATAGTACAAACTACTAATGAACCTAAAATACCAATAGGCATATCTCTTTTAGGATTTTTTGCTTCTTGTGCCGCTGTAGATACTGCATCAAAACCAATGAATGCAAAAAACACAATAGCTGCTCCACCTAATACACCACCCCAGCCATGTTTGAATACGCTAGAATAATCTGCAATAACTTTACCAGAGGCGTCTATTACTGGTGGTTGGTTGGCAGGAATTAAATAAGGGGTATGATTTTCTGGACGAATAAACTGCCAACCTAAAATAATAAATAAAATTACAATGGCTACTTTAACAAATACAATAATTGCGTTTACTGTTGCGGATTCCTGTGTCCCTTTAATTAATAATAAGGTTAACAACAATAATATTACTAAAGCCGGCGCATTCATAAAACCATGATGAAGTACACCAGCTGAATCGGTTACACTTTCGAGCGGGGAGTGGCTCCATTCATAAGGTATGGCTCCTCCCAGCAGCTTGTTTAAATATTCACTCCAAGCAATAGAAACGGTGGCAGCACCTAATGCATATTCCATAATTAATGCCCATCCAATAATCCAGGCTACTGTTTCACCCATGGTTACATAAGAGTAAGCATAAGCACTACCAGAAATAGGAATCATGGCAGCAAATTCTGCATAACATAAACCTGCAAAAGCGCAACCTACGGCTGCTACTATAAAGGATAAAGTAACGCCTGGTCCTGCAGCTTGTCCAGCAGCAGCGGCAGTTCTTACAAATAAGCCTGCACCAATAATAGCACCCACGCCTAAGGCCACTAAATTACCAGCACCTAAAGTGCGCTTTAATCCTTTGCCACCATCATCAGCCTGTGCTAACATGGCGGACAAATCTTTCTTTCTAAATAAACTCATAAATAATTGGTTTGTTGTGGTTTCAATTTATCTTGGAAAATAGCACTTTTTTTGCAAAACCTGGCTATAATTGAATAGAAAATGACTCTTTTTTTTGCTTATTTTTTTACTAGTTAAGTCTTATATTGCAGTAATTACTATTGCATGAAAAAATCGAATAAACTTACTATTTACATTGTCATTGCCATGATTGCTGGGGCTATTCTAGGCTATTATATACATGAAAATTATAATGAACAAACTATAGCTTCTTTTTCCAAAAACAGCAAATTATTAACCACTATTTTCTTGCGCTTGGTGCAAATGATTATTGCCCCACTTGTGTTTAGCACTTTGGTGGTGGGTATTGCCAAATTAGGCGACTTAAAAACAGTAGGTCGTGTGGGTGGTAAAGCCATGTTATGGTTTATTACTGCATCACTTGTGAGTTTGTTAATAGGCCTAGTGCTTGTAAACATTTTTAAACCAGGAGAAGGAATTGCATTAAGCAATGCCGATACTAGCGGGGCTAAAGATTTACTAGGGAACACGAAGTCCTTTAGTTTGATCAATTTTGTAGAACATGTTTTTCCAAAAAGCATGTTTGAGGCCATGTCTAATAATGAAATATTACAGATAGTTATATTTAGTATATTTTTTGGTGTTGCAGCCGCTGCCATTGGCGATGCAGCTAAAGGTTTTATCAAAGCATTAGAAACTGTTTCACATATTATTTTAAAAATGGTGGGCTATGTGATGAACTTTGCGCCACTAGGTGTTTTTGGCGCTATTGCTGCTGTTATTGCAAGTAAGGGTTTAGCCATTTTTGCTTTTTATGGTAAATATTTATTATTCTTTTTAATGGGTATTGGGGTGCTATGGATTTTCTTATTAGGTGTTGGATTTTTAGTTTTAGGTAAAAGAGTCCCTTCCTTATTAAAACATATCACCTCTCCACTCGTTATTGCATTTAGCACTACTAGTAGTGAGGCAGTCTTTCCTAAATTATCCGAAGAGTTAGTGCGCTTTGGTTGTAAAGACAAAATTGTTTCTTTTATTCTTCCATTAGGGTATTCTTTTAATTTAGATGGAAGTATGATGTATATGACTTTCGCAAGTTTGGCCATTGCGCAAGCCTATGGCGTACATATAGATATTCCTACTCAGTTAACCATGCTTGTTGTATTAATGTTAACGAGTAAAGGTATAGCAGGCGTGCCGCGTGCCTCTTTAATTGTAGTCACTGCAACCTGCGCCATGTTTAATATTCCTCCAGAAGGCATTGCTTTAATTTTACCTATCGACCATTTCTGCGATATGTTCCGTTCTACTACCAATGTACTTGGCAACAGCTTAGCCACCACTGTGGTAAGCAAATGGGAAGGAGCACTTGAAAATCCGGCGCAAGCTTAAATATTATTATTGATGATTACATTATTAGAAGCATTTCATTGGAGCCAATTATTACAACCTCAATATTATATTGAAAACGGGGGGCTTTGGTTATTATTATTTGTAGTGTTTGCAGAAACCGGTTTATTCTTTGGTTTTTTCTTACCAGGAGACAGCTTGCTTTTTGTAGCAGGTATTTATAGTGCGCCTTTGGCGTCCCAAATTTTTGTAAGTGAAAATGAATGGCTTAATTTATTTATTATATTTTCTTTTATTTCAGTGGCAGGTATATTAGGCAATTATGTGGGCTATCAAATTGGCAATAAGGTGGGTCCCGCTATGTATGATTGGAAAGAAAATATATTTTTCAAGAAAAAATATTTAGCACAGGCTCAAACTTTTTACGAAAAACATGGGGGGCGTGCTATTGTAATTGCTAGGTTTATTCCTATTGTAAGAACATTTGCACCCATTGTGGCAGGTATTGTTAAAATGGATAAGGCTAAGTTTACTTATTTTAATGTGGTGGGTTGCTTGGCCTGGGTAGCTTCGATGCTTTGTGCGGGACATTTTTTACAATCTTATATAATGAATCAATTTCAATTTGACTTAAAGAAACATTTAGAAGTGATTGTAATAGTCATTGTTTTTGTTACAACCGCTCCAGTTATTTTTCAAGTAATTATGCATAAGGCTAAAAAGTAATACAGTAGAAAATAAAAATAAAATATTCAATATAGTAAAACCTTATAAAAGATTATGACCTCAGATAAACAAGTATCAATATTCTCTTTACCTGTTATTGTAGCAGCACTTGGGTACTTCGTTGACATTTACGATTTATTGTTGTTTACGATTGTTAAAAAAACAAGTATGCTGGGTGTAGGTTCTACAGAAGCCACACTTTTAGTAGATAGTACGCGTGTGATCAATTGGCAAATGACGGGCCTTTTATTAGGGGGCATTATTTGGGGTGTTCTCGCTGATAAAAAGGGAAGATTAAGTGTACTTTTTGGTTCTATCATTTTATATTCTACCGCCAATTTTGCAACTGGTTTTGTGACCACTGTAGACCAATATGCATGGGCTAGATTTATTGGTGGTTTAGGTTTAGCTGGCGAGCTTGGTGCCGGTATTACGCTAGTAAGCGAACTCCTTCCAAAAAATAAAAGGGGTATTGGTACGTCTCTTGTTGCGGGTGTTGGACTCTTTGGTGCAGTAGCTGCTTACTTTACCTATCAGTACACACAGGATTGGCGCCTTTGTTACAAAATTGGAGGTGTGCTTGGTATTTGCCTTTTACTTTTACGTGTTAAAGTAGCGGAGTCAGGTATGTTTGCTACAGCAAAAGCTTCCGAAGTTGTAAAAGGAAATTTTTTCATGCTCATTAATAATGGTAAGCGGTTTAAAAAATATCTCGTTGCTATTTTAATTGGGTTGCCTACCTGGTATGTAATAGGCATATTGCTCAATCAAAGTGATCGTTTTGGTAAAGCCATGTTTGCAAGCACCACTATTGACTCTGGAAGAGCCATCATGTTTGGATATGTAGGTATCGCCGTTGGTGATATTTTAATTGGACTCGTAAGTCAGTATTTTAAGAGTCGAAAAAAAGCATTGCTTTTATTTTATGGCTTTACGCTGCTTGGTTTGATCTTATATTTTAGCGGTTTCAATAATTCGGATACCACCATGTATTTAATTGCCTTATGGCTTGGCTTTAGTACTGGCTTTTGGGCCATATTTGTAACCATGGGCGCCGAGCAGTTTGGTACCAATTTAAGGGCTACGGCGGCCACCACCATTCCTAATATGGTAAGGGGTGCGCTTCCTTTAATTAATATGTTGTTTTTAGATTTATTTCAAAAATCATGGCAGTGGTCCATTGTATATAGCGGCATAGTAACGGGTATTATTGTTATGTCCGTTGCTTTTATAGCGTATGCTTTTACCGAAGAAACATTTCATAAGGACTTGGATTATATGGAACTGGACTAATTAAATAATTCCCTCAATGAAATTTTTAGTTATCCGTTTTTCTTCTATTGGTGATATTGTTTTAACCACGCCTGCGCTTCGTTGCGCTAAAAATCAAATATCGGGTGTTGAAATACATTTTTTAACCAAGCTTTCTATGAAGGATTTGGTGATAGGTAATCCCAATATTCATCAATGTCATTTTTTGGATAATAATATAGATCTTACCATTGTTGCATTAAAAGAAATACCCTTCGATTATATTATTGACTTGCACCAAAATATTCGAAGCTGGAAAATAAGAAAAGCCTTAGGGGTTCCCGCTTTTTCTTATAAGAAATTAAGTCTTCAAAAGTGGTTGCTTGCTAAATTGCATCTTAACTTTTTACCTAAGACCCATGTATGCGATAGGTATATAAATGCCCTGCAACATTTTAATATAACCAATGACGGCAAGGGCCTAGATTATTTTTTTCCTAAGGACTATAGTTTTAAAGCCGCTAATTTACCCACCAGTCATTTGGCTGGTTTTGTAGCCTTTGTCATTGGCGCTTCTTATTTTAATAAAAAAATGCCTGTTCAAAAATGGATTGAACTGGCCAAGCAATTACAAAAACCCATTGTACTTATTGGTGGAAAAGAAGATATTACGTTTGCTAATGAAATAGCTGCAGCAGTACCCGATTATATTTATAATGCTGCTGGTAAGTATGACTTGAAAGAGTCGGCCAGTATTATTCAAATGGCGCAAGTGGTGGTTTCTCACGATACCGGCTTTTTACATGTAGCTGCTGCCTTTAATAAACCTACTATTACCATTTGGGGTGCGACTAGTCCTGTCTTACAGTTTGAAGCCTATTATCCAGCAGGCGCTATAAGCCCGCATTATAATTCAATTGTCCCTAACTTAAATTGCCAACCTTGTTCTAAGCAAGGGGAAAATAAATGTCCTCAAGGGCATTTTGCTTGCATGCGACTACAAAATATAAATACCATTGCCTCTAAGGTAACTGAGTATTATAAAGCACTCTAATTTTTTTTGTAATTTAATAAAACTAAAAAGCCTCCTACATTTAAGTAGAAGGCTTTTGTATAAATAAGTATTAATTATTTTTTTGTGAGGCTTACAATGTTTTTAAAACATCGTTCATACTTCTTACGGCGTCTGCACTTTTGTTAAAAGCAGCTTGCTCATCCGCTGATAAATCCATTTCAACAATTTTCTCCCAACCATTCTTACCAATCACTACAGGCACACCTAAGCAAATATCTTTTTGTCCGTATTCACCATTCAAGCTTACGCAACAAGTAAATAATTTTTTCTCATCTCTTACAATACTTTCTACAAGAGCTGCGCCTGCTGCACCTGGTGCATACCAAGCTGAAGTGCCTAATAATTTTGTAAGTGTTGCACCGCCTACCATGGTATCGTTCACAATTTTTTCTTGTGCTGCTGCATCTAAAAATTTAGTAACTGGAATACTATTCCAAGTAGCATGCTTAATTAAAGGAATCATAGTGGTATCGCCGTGACCGCCTACAACAATGGCGTTTAAATCAGCAGGGCTGCAATCTAAAGCAGTGCTTAATTGATATTTGAAACGCGCACTATCCAAAGTACCACCCATTCCAATAATTCTATTTTTAGGCAAACCCGTAGACTGAAGTGCTAAATAAGTCATCGTATCCATTGGGTTACTAATAACAATAATAATAGCATTGGGAGAATACTTTAATATATTCTCGCAAACACCTTTTACAATACCTGCATTTGTGCCAATTAATTCTTCACGTGTCATACCTGGCTTACGAGGCAAACCAGAGGTAATAACTACTACATCTGAATTGGCTGTTTTGCTATAATCATTGGTGCTTCCACTAATTTTTGTATCAAAACCTAATAAAGTAGCGGTTTGCATCATATCCTGTGCCTTGCCTTCTGCAAATCCTTCTTTAATATCTAATAAGACTAATTCTTGTGCTAATTCTTTGCGGGCAATATTGTCTGCGCATGTTGCTCCAACTGCTCCTGCACCCACTACGGTAACTTTCATATAATATAATTTTTATTTAAGTGTTTAATTTTTACGGGACAAAGTTAGTTATTTACCTTCTATTATTTTAATCAATTCGAAAACATCTGCCCCTTCTTCATACACTTTTAACAATATCCCTTTTTTGTATAGGGCCACAAAGGGCGTCATTCTTGGGCGGTAAAAACTGGGTAGGGTAAAATTAGGATCACGGCCAATAATTACATTGGGCTTATTTACTAAATTATACTTTACAGCAAATTTCTGAATAGATTCCATATCACGGTAGCTATCCCAAATAAATAATACGTTTTTGAATTTATCGGGATACTTATTAATGTCGCCTGCCTCTTTTTCACAATGAGGGCAGTCGGGGCTAAAAATAATAATACAAGTAAAAGGATAATTGGGCATTTGCTTATTCGTAATCTCTTTGCCATTCACTGAAGTAATAGAGAAGGGAGGAATTTTATTATTCTTTAAATAAGGGGCACCTGGGTCACCGTTTAATTGAGCCTCTAATTGACCAATAAGTAAAAAACTAAATAAGAATGTAAAAAGGTATTTCATAGTTGTAGTTTAAGAGTTGTATATTTTGGAATTTATATAAATTATTTACTTGAATTATTTAAGAGGATTTGATTGCATTCTCATGGCCTTCGCATCTTGTAAGAAGTCGGAAGCGAAAATGAAATTATTGAGCAATTTATTTTCGCTATAAATAATATCTTTATTAGAGCCTTCCCATTCTTTTTTGCCTTGGTGTAAATAAATAATATGATTGCCTATTTCCATTACACTATTCATGTCATGGGTAACTACAATGGTAGTGATATTAAATTCAACTGTTAACTCTTCTATTAATCTATCAATAACCATCGATGTCTGAGGGTCTAAGCCTGAATTAGGCTCATCGCAAAATAAATATTTGGGCTTCATGACCAAGGCGCGGGCTAATCCTACTCTTTTTTTCATTCCTCCACTTAATTCAGCAGGAAATTTGTTATTCACGCCCTCTAATTTAACGTGGGCTAAAATTTCGTTTACTTTTATTTTTTTCTCCTCAATGGCCAAGGTAGAAAACATATCTAAAGGAAATTTCACATTGTCTTCCACCGTCAATGAATCAAATAATGCATTCCCCTGAAATAACATACCTAGGTTTTGTCTTAAATCTTTTCGCTCTTCTTTGTCCATTTTAGACAAAAGAATTTTATCGAATAAAATTTCGCCTTTATCGGCTTTTAGTAAATCAACAATGCATTTAATTAAAACAGTTTTACCGCTTCCACTTGTTCCAATAATTAAATTACATATACCGGGTATAAATTGGGCGCTGATATTATCTATGACAACATGGTCCCCAAACTTTTTACTAATATTTTGTATTTCAATCATAATAATTAGTTTAAGGGTATTTGTAAACGAAGTAAATCTTCAAAATTATCGGCCCTGCTAATTAAAGAAGGCTTTCCATTTTTAAATAAAACTTGTGCCGGTTTATACCTGGCATTATAATTACTCGACATTTCATAACCATAAGCGCCTGCATTAAAAAATACTAAATAATCACCTTCTTCAATACTGGCAATAGGGCGGTCCCAGGCAAAAGTGTCGGTCTCGCAAATATTACCTACTACTGCATATTTTTTCAATTCTTTATTAGGAGCGCTACTATTTACAATGTGATGATAAGCGTCATAAAACATGGGCCTTATTAAATGGTTTAGTCCACTATTAATACCAGCGAATTCAATATCCCCCGATTTTTTTAAAACATTTACCTGTGTAATAAAATAGCCGGCCTCACTCACTAAATATTTTCCGGGCTCAAACCAAGCGGTTAAGTTTCTTCCCACTGTTGCCGATAGCTGCTCCATAATTTTATTTACCTCCGCACCCAGAACTGCAATATCTGTTCCTTT
This sequence comes from Chitinophagaceae bacterium, assembly GCA_013205585.1. Classification (GTDB taxonomy): domain Bacteria; phylum Bacteroidota; class Bacteroidia; order Chitinophagales; family Chitinophagaceae; genus Sediminibacterium. The sequence continues at coordinate 9,159 of JABMML010000045.1, forward strand.
TTCCTCGGGCATATAAGGTACTTTAAAGCCACCTCCAAAATCTAATATATTTACAGTAGGAAAATCGGGTAATAAATTTTCAAACACCGTTGCCGATTGTAAAAAAATAGCTACATCTTCAATTTCACTGCCCGTATGAATATGTAAGGCACTAATATTAATGCCAAACTTTTTTTGAATATTTTTTAGTGTTTCTTTTTCTGTATAAGGAATGCCAAACTTACTTTTATCATGCCCTGTTGAAATTTTTAAATTTCCTCCTGCCAAAATATCGGGTCTAATTCTAATACCTACCGGGTATCTTCCGCCAAAAGCGGCGCCAAATTTTTCTAAATTGGAAAGGCTATCAATATTTACATGCACCCCCAAGCTTACGGCTTCTTTAATTTCTTCAAATGCAACACTATTGCTGGTGTATAAAATATTTTCAACATCAAATCCAACATGCATTGCTAATTTAACTTCGTTGATAGAACTACAGTCGATATTGCAGCCTGCCTTTTTAACAAGGGCTAAAATATGTATATTGGTAAGTGATTTACAAGCATAAAAAAATCGTGTAGACTTACTTGAAAAATGAGTCAATAAGTTTTGATACTGCTGTTCAATTTTTTCGCCATGGTACACATACAAAGGCGTGCCATAGGTTCTGGCTGCTTTATTAAGCTCTTCGTAAGGTATACTTGGGTTCATTCCACGAAGATACAATGAGAACTAGGTTCAGTCATTATATCAAGACTATAATTTTGAAAAAAATAGAAGAACGGAAAAGCTATTCGCCTTCTTCAGGCAGATTCGGTGTCTGCTCCTCTTCGGTTTGTTCTAAAACACTGTTGTCTGTGAAGTCTTCTGGCTTGATAACAGTGGCTTCTACCAATTGTTCTGCTAAAACCTCTCTAATTTTTGGTAAGTCGTCGGTTGAATTAATACCGAAATAATCCATGAAGTTTTTGGAAGTAGAATATACTAAAGGCTTGCCTGGTAAATGCTCGTTACGACCACTAATGGTAATTAATTCCTTTTCTAGTAATTTTTGAATAGAATAATCGCTGTTCACGCCTCTAATAGCTTCCACTTCACCCTTGGTGATAGGTTGCTTGTAAGCAATTATTGCTAAAGATTCTAAAGCAGCATTGGACAAGCGCTTTAAAAATTTATCTCCATTTAATTGTGCAATAGTTTTATGAAAATCGGGCTTGGTTAAAAACTGCCAGCCACCGCCACTTTGTTTTAATTCAAAAGGATAAAATTCAGTACTGTATTTTTCTTCAATACCCTCCAAGGCGCTTTCAACTTGATCTATACTTATGCGCTCTTCTAAAAATCCAAAAGCATTATTTATAAGCTCGGTAATATCATTCGCATTCAATGCTTTTTCACTTGCAAAAATAAGCGCTTCTATATGAGGTATGATTTGACTAATTTCCATAGTTGTTGGGTCTTAACCGTTTAATGCTGCTGCACCACTTACAATCTCTGTTAATTCGGTTGTAATAGCGGCTTGACGCGCACGGTTATATGATAATTTCAATGATTTTAATAATTCGTTAGCGTTTTCACTTGCCTTATCCATCGCAGTCATTCTTGCGCCATGTTCACTTGCATTGGCGTCTAGCACTGCTTTAAACAATTGGGTGTTTAAAATTTTAGGCATTAACTCTGCCACTAACACTTCTTTCTGTGGTTCAAAAATAAAATCAGTTTTTTTCTTGTTTCCTTTTTTAGCTAAAGCTGGAATAGGTAAAAAAGCTTCTGCAGTGGGTAACTGTGTGGCAGCATTTTTAAACTCACTATAAATAATTTCTATCGCATCAAATTCTTTATTTGAAAATGCAGTCATCGCCGCTTTCGCAGCTGTTTGAACATTTTCAAATTTCAAGTTCAAGAAAATATCTTTAAAATCGGCATTGGTTTTATAACCTGTTTTGGTTAAGCTCTCATATCCTTTCTTGCCAATATTCCAAATAGTAATATTTTTATTCGCGTATTTTTCAGCAATCGTTGTCTTCGTCAATTTTACTAAGTTGGCATTGTATCCACCACATAATCCTCTGTCAGAAGTAATCACAATAATTAAAACATTATTCACTGGACGTGTTTCAGCTAAAGCTAAATTCATATCACCATCTAAGCTTCCAATAATATTGCTTAACATTTCTTGCAACTTGCGCGTATAAGGTCTCATTTGAGTAATAGCGTCTTGCGCACGGCGTAATTTAGCAGCACTCACCATTTTCATGGCCTTGGTTAATTGTTGTGTACTTTGTGTACTTTTTATCCTATTTCTTACTTCGTTTAATTGACCTGCCATAGCATTTTTTAGTTTCTGATGTTCATGTGGAAGCCTGCTAAAATTGTAGGGCTCCAAAGGCGAGCAAAGGTATCATTTTTTCGTCCATTTTTCAATTTTAAGGCCATTGTTGTTATTTTTTATATTGGACCCCCCTTAAAACTCTCAAACTCACCCCAATTACTTAACTTTGGCACGCCTATTGAGTATAGGAAATTACACAATTATCAAGCAGGAATATGTTGCAAATTATAAGTAAATTATTTGGAGGTTCGAAAAGCGAAAAGGACGTCAAAAAAATAGACCATTTAGTGGCTGTTATTAATGGCCATTTTGATAGCTATAAAAGCCTTTCCAACGACGAGCTAAGGGCTAAAACCAGCGAATTTAAGGCTAAAATTAAGGCCTATTTAGCCGAGACCGATAGTCAAATCGAAGCCCTTCAAGCCGAGGCGGAAGCGCTTCCTTCTAGCGATTTTATGGGAAGAGATGGTTTGTATGAGCAGGTAGATTTGCTCAGAAAGGAAAAAAATATCACCTTGGAAAAGGTCCTATGGGACATTTTGCCAGAAGCCTTTGCGGTGGTAAAGGAAGTGGCTCGCAGGTTTACTGAAGAAGAGCAGTTAGTGACAACAGCTACCCAACTTGACAGAGATTTATCTGTCAAAAAAGAATACATCACTATAAAGGGCGACCGGTCGGTATTCCAAACTACTTGGAACGCAGCGGGCACTCCCATTACTTGGAATATGGTGCACTATGATGTGCAGTTGTTAGGAGGTATTGTTTTACACCAAGGTAAGATTGCTGAAATGTCAACGGGTGAGGGTAAAACTTTAGTTTCTACTTTACCCGCTTACTTAAACGCACTAGCCGGAGAAGGAGTGCACATTGTAACAGTGAACGATTACTTAGCGAAAAGAGATAGTGAATGGAATGGTACTTTATTTGAGTGGTTGGGTATTACAGTCGATTGTATCGATAAGCATCAGCCGAATTCAGAAGAGCGTCGTAATGCTTACCGTGCAGGTATTACTTACGGAACCAATAATGAATTTGGATTTGATTATCTAAGAGATAATATGGTGCACACACCAGAAGAGATGGTGCAACGCAAACATCATTATGCGATGGTGGATGAGGTGGATAGTGTATTAATTGACGATGCCCGTACGCCTTTAATTATTTCTGGCCCTATTGGCTATCAAACTGGCGAGCAACAATTTTTTGAATTGAAACCAAGAATTGAAAAATTGGTGGAGATGCAAAAGAAAACGGTGAACCAATTTTTAATTGAGGCTAAAAAGAAAATAACAGAAGGCAACGACGACCCTAAGGATGGTGGAAAGGCTTTGTATAGTGCTTTTAGAGGCTTGCCTAAAAATAGTGCTATTATTAAATACTTAAGTGAGCCAGGGGTAAGAGTAAAATTGCAAAAAGCGGAAAACTATTATTTAGCCGATCAGCAAAAAGAAATGTCGCATGTAGATGCCGATTTATTTTTCCATATTGATGAAAAAAATAATTCAGTAGAGTTAACCGATAAAGGTTTGCAATTAATTACGAAGCAAGGTGAAGATCCGAATTTCTTTTTACTACCCGATATTAGCGTGGCCTTAAATGCCATTGATCAAAATGCAAATTTAATTACGGAAGAAAAATTCCAACAAAAAGAAAGCATCATTACCGAATATAGTATTAAGGCCGATCGTATTCACACAGTGAATCAATTATTGAAAGCCTATACTTTATTTGATAACGATGTTGAATATGTAGTTATTGAAGGACAAGTAAAAATTGTAGATGAACAAACTGGTCGTATTATGGAAGGGCGCCGTTATTCAGACGGACTACACCAAGCCATTGAAGCCAAAGAGAATGTAAAAATTGAAGCAGCTACACAAACTTATGCGACTATTACTTTGCAGAACTTTTTTAGAATGTATCATAAGTTAGCCGGTATGACAGGTACAGCAGAAACAGAGGCTTCAGAGTTTTGGAGTATTTATAAATTAGATGTGGTTTCTATTCCTACCAATATTCCAGCAATAAGAAATGACGAACAAGATTTAGTCTATAAAACCAAGCGTGAAAAATTAGGGGCAGTCATTGAAGCCATTGTAGAACTAAGAGAAAAAGGCCGTCCTGTTTTATGCGGTACAACTTCAGTAGAAGTGAGTGAATTATTAAGTAGAATGTTGCGTCAACAAAATATTCCACACAATGTCCTCAACGCAAAACAACATGCGCGTGAAGCACAGGTGGTTGCGGAAGCGGGTTTAACAGGAGCGGTTACTATTGCCACCAATATGGCAGGTCGTGGTACCGATATTAAATTAAGTCCTGAAGTAAAAGCGGCAGGCGGGTTAGCAATATTGGGTACAGAGCGTCACGAGTCGCGTCGTGTAGACAGACAATTACGTGGACGTGCGGGTAGACAAGGTGACCCTGGTTCTTCTCAATTCTTTATTTCTTTGGAAGATGATTTAATGCGCATGTTTGGAAGTGAGCGTATTGCCAAAGTGATGGACTTCGCAGGTTATAAAGAAGGAGAGGTGATTCAGCATAGCATGATTACAAAATCTATTGAGCGTGCACAGAAAAAAGTAGAGGAAAATAACTTTGGTGTAAGAAAACGTTTATTGGAATATGATGATGTGATGAACAAGCAAAGAACCGTGATTTACAAAAAAAGAAATCATGCTTTGTTTGGAGAAAGACTAGCCTTGGATTTAGACAATGCATTTTATCAAGTCATTGAAGGCATGGCGACCAACTATAAATTGAACAACGATTATGAAGGGCTTAAATTATCCTTAATTGTTCAAACAGGTTTCGATACTAAAATAACGCAAGGAGAATTCAAGTCGACTAATGATGCTGCACTAGTAGAATTAGTCTATCAAGAAGCTATTGCGCATTATGAGTATAAGAAAAAGGAGATGATGAAACAAAGCATTCCTGTTTTCAAAAACATTAGAAAAAACCAAGGGGCACATATTGAAAATGTAATAGTGCCAGTGGGTGATGGAAAAATTGCTTACAATGTACTGGTAAACTTAGATAAAAATGTAATTACAGATGGTGCAACACTAGCTGCACAAGCAGAAAAAAATATTTCCCTAAGCTTTATTGACGACGCATGGAAAGAACATTTAAGAGCCATGGACGATTTAAAGCAATCGGTACAAACTGCTACTTACGAACAGAAGGATCCACTAGTTATATACAAAATGGAAGCTTTTGAATTATTTAGAAAAATGGATATAGAAATTAATCAGAAGCTAGTTCAATTTTTATGTCATGCGCATTTGCCTTTAGAAGATGCAGTGAAAGAAGGTCGTCAACAAAAAACAGACTTAAGTAAATTAAGTGCGAATAGAACAGAGGATGCGGGTGGCAATGCTTACAACGATCCAAGTGATATTAAGCAAGCCCCCATTCAAGTAGGCCCTAAAACTGGACGCAACGATCCTTGTCCTTGCGGTAGCGGAAAAAAATTCAAAGCATGTCATGGAAAAGATGCCGCTTAATAAATACATTGACCATACTATTTTAAAACCCACTTGCTTAGTGGCGGACATTGAAAAATTATGTGCTGAAGCTAAGCAATATGATTTTGCAGCCGTATGCGTGCCTCCAAATTTTGTGAAATTAGCTAAAGAAAAACTGGCGGGTTCTACTGTACAAGTAGCCACCGTTATTGGATTTCCTTTTGGTTACAGTGCTACCGAAGCCAAAATTGCAGAAATTATTTTAGCCATGGTGGATGGCGCCGATGAATTAGATGTGGTAGCGAATATTACTGCCATTAAAAATGGAGACTGGACAGCTATCGCAGATGAAATTAATCATATCATGCCCATTATTCGTTCTAAGGGTAAGGTGATAAAAATAATTATTGAGTCGGGTATATTAACCGACGATGAAATAATTAAATGTTGCGATATTTACGGAATTGCAGGCATTGATTATTTAAAAACATCTACTGGCTATGCCGAAAAAGGGGCTAGTGTAGAAGCGGTTAAATTATTTAGAAAACATTTACCCGATCAAGTACAAATAAAAGCCTCAGGTGGCATTAGGGACTATGCCACTGCGCAATCAATGATAGCCGAAGGTGCTACGCGGATAGGTTGTAGCGCGGGAGTGGCCATAGTATCGGGCGCGAATACAGATAATGTAAAATCAAATTATTAACTTTACGATTATCATGTTACTAGAAAAAATAAAATCATTAGCCAAGCAGCATCAAGCAGCCAATGTTTCTATTCGCAGGCATTTGCATGCAAATCCTGAATTAAGTTATCAAGAATTTGAAACTAGTAAGTATGTGCAAGCACAATTAAAAGCTATTGGCATTCCATTTACTGTTATTGCTACAACGGGTGTGTTAGGTATTATTGAAGGAAAAAATCCAAGTAAACGAGTGGTGGCACTTCGTGCCGATATGGATGCCCTTCCTATTCTTGAAGAAAATAAAGTCGATTATATTTCTACTAAAGAAGGGGTGATGCATGCCTGCGGACATGATGTGCACACTACCATTTTATTAGGCGCTGCTAAAATTTTATGGAGCTTGCGTGAAGAATTTGAAGGCACTATAAAATTATTATTTCAACCGGGAGAAGAAAAAAATCCCGGCGGAGCAAGTTATATGATTCGTGATGGAGCGCTTAAAAACCCAGTACCAGCAGGCATTATAGGCTTGCATGTGCATCCAGGTTTGAATCACGGAAAATTAAGTTTTAGAAAAGGAAGGGTTATGGCCAGTGCCGATGAATTATATGTTTCCATAAAAGGTCCAGGAGGACATGCTGCCACACCGCATCAAACTGTGGACACTGTTTTAGTAGCTGCACAATTAATTACTAGTTTACAAACTATTATAGCACGCAATCGCGATCCACAAAATCCATCTGTACTTTCTATTTGTTCTGTGCATGGTGGTAATACTACTAATGTTATTCCAACTGAAGTAAAACTAATGGGCACTTTCAGAGCCATGGATGAAGTATGGCGTTTTAAAGCACATGAATTAATGATGCAACAAGCAAAAGGTTTATCATTAGCTACCGGTGCTGAAATAGATTTTAAAGTAGATGTAGGTTATCCTACTGTCGATAA
>JABMML010000046.1 GCA_013205585.1 Chitinophagaceae bacterium
CCTATACCCATTGGGATGCAGTAGGCTATACCTGGGCCGATCCGTATAGAGGAGATAGAATAAATAAAGTATTAACGGAAAAAAATAATATTAGTATGGAGGACATGGGGAAATTACAAACCGATTATTTTTCTATACCTGCAAGCACTATTGTACCCCTACTTGAAAAAATACAATTCGAAGATTCTTTTACAAACGCTGCGAAACAATATTTAATGAACTGGAATTTTGTATTGGATAAAAATAGTATTGCTGCAGGTATTTATGTGAGCCTAGAAAAACAATTAGCCATTGCAGCACAAAAATATTTTGTACCTGATGAAATTAAACCCTGGATTAATTTGCAATTAAAAAAAGTAATTGAGCGTTTAGAAAATCCTATAAATAACAGAGACGCCTTTATAAAAAAAGCATTTGAACAGGCCACTCAAATTTTAAAAAATAAATTAGGCAATGATATAAATGCTTGGAACTATGGTCAAGAAAAGTACAAGCATATTTATTTCGAACACCCCTTAGCCAATTTGGTAAGCCCCGCTATAAAAGCCAAATTAAACATAGGCCCCCTTCCAAGAGGGGGTAATGGTCAAACTCCCGGATCAACTGGGGGTGCCGATAATCAATTAAGTGGGGCTAGTTTTCGAATTTTGATGGATACCCATGACTGGGATAAAACATTGATAATCAATACCCCTGGCCAATCTGGGGATAGCAATAGCCCTTTTTACCGCAATCTTTTCTCTACCTGGGCCAATGACAGCTATTTCCCTTCCTACTATTCTAGGGCATTAATAGAGAAAACGACCGTTGAAAAATGGGTAGCCAAGCCCTAAAAAACAATTTTGCGCCATTTTTTACGCAAATAATTGATATTCATTTTAATATACTTATTTTATTTATTAAATAGGTTCAAACTAGTAATTAGTTTGTAAAAAGTTATACAATATTTCTATTGAAAATTAATGACATAAATTTTTCTATCACATTAATTTAACATTAACTTTACAATTCGAAAAAAATATAATAATATGAGAAAATTTGTCGCAATCCTTTTAGGCGCGATTTTGGTGGTAACTCAAGTTGCTGCTCAAAATAAAACCATAAAAGGTAGGGTTACTGAAGATGGTAAAAAGCCACTTTCAAATGCTTCTATCATAGTTAAAGGCACTACTGTCGCCGCTAAAACGAATGATGAAGGTTATTATTCAATCACTATTCCAGCTAATGGGAGAGTATTAAAATTTAGTTCTTTAAATTTTGAAGACCAAGAAGTTAATATTGGATCAAAATCTGAGATCAATGTAATCTTAGCCAATACGGTTTCTGATTTACAAGAAGTTATTGTTACTGGTTATGGTACCACTAAAAAGGCAACTAATACTGGTTCAATTGCTACGGTGAAAGCATCAGAAATTGAAAATTTACCTTTTAGCTCTGTTGATAAAGCGCTTCAAGGTAAAGTGGCAGGTTTACAATCTGTTGCTACTTCTGGACAACCAGGAGCTAGCCAAGCTATTTTAATTCGTGGTGCAAGTTCCATTTCTGCAAGTAACGCCCCTTTATGGGTGGTGGATGGAGTGCCTATTAATGCGGGTGATGCATCAAGACTTCAAACTACAGGAAACTTATTAAGTACTTTGAATCCAAATGATATCGAAAGCATTTCTGTTTTAAAAGATGCGGCATCTCAATCTATTTATGGTTCTCGTGCTGCGAATGGAGTTATTGTGATTACTACTAAAAAAGGTAAAAGCGGTAAAACTAAATTTAGATTTGATACAGAATTAGGTAATTCAGATGTTGCTTATGTAAATGAAAAGTATAAGCCATTAGATGCTAATGAATATATTAATTTAACCCGTGAAGGTTTGGTAAATGCTGGTGCCTCTGCTGCGCAGACAACTAGTATTTTAAATTCTTTAGGACAAGGTAATGGTATCAATTTTAATTGGTTTGATAATATCATGCGTGTTGGCCAACAAAAACAATACAACTTAAGTGCAGAGGGTGGTAATGATAAAACTACTTTCTTCTTGTCTGGTGGACATTTTGCACAAGACGGTACTTCTATTAATTCTCAGTTAAAAAGAAACAACGTGAATTTTAGAATTACCAATAAGGCAACAGATAAATTAACCATTGGCCTTAATGTAAATGCGGGTAATGTGAGTCAACGTGCTCCTTTAGCGGGTGGCGCGTTTGGTAAC
>JABMML010000047.1 GCA_013205585.1 Chitinophagaceae bacterium
CAAGACCCTGAATTACGTAAACGTTTTAAAGGAGACCCCGATCATGTGGTGCGCTTCTTTGAATTTATTACCCAAGAGCTGCGTGAAATTATGGCTGAATTAGGCTACCGTACTATTAATGAAATGGTGGGTCAAGTAGACGCTTTAACCATGCGTGAAAATATAAATCATTGGAAGTATAAAAATTTAGATTTAAGCGATGTATTATATAAAGAGCCTGCTGAAGCCGGTGTGGGTTTATATCAAACAGAAGCACAGGATCATTTAATGTCTGAAGTGTTGGATTGGCAATTATTAGCAGCTGCAAAGCCTGCCATTGAAAAGAAAGAAAAAGTAAAAGCTAGCTTCCCTATTAAAAATACCGATCGTACCACAGGCACTATTGTTTCCAATGAAATAACGAAAGTTTACAAAGCAGAAGGTTTACCAGAAGATACGATTCACTTTAATTTTAAAGGAACCGCAGGACAAAGCTTTGGTGCCTTTAATACTAAGGGCGTGACATTAGAATTAGAAGGCGATGCCAATGATTATTTTGGAAAAGGATTAAGTGGTGCGCAGTTAATTATATACCCCGATAAAAAAGCAAGTTTTGTACCCGAAGAAAATATCATCATTGGTAATGTTGCCCTTTATGGTGCTACTAGTGGTATTGCATTTATAAGAGGAAAGGCTGGTGAAAGGTTTGCTGTGCGTAATTCTGGCGCCAGTGTGGTGGTAGAAGGAATAGGAGATCATGGTTGCGAATATATGACTGGAGGTGTGGCTGTTATATTAGGCAATACAGGCAGAAATTTTGCAGCGGGTATGAGCGGCGGTATTGCATTTGTATATAATGTAGAAAATAATTTTGAAGTATTGTGTAATAAAGAAATGGTAGAATTAGAAGCCCCTGATAAAGAGGATGAAGTTTTGCTTAAAAAATTAATTCAACAGCATTTTGACAAAACGGGAAGTGCAGTGGCTAAATTTATTATAGCCGATTTTGACAATCAATTAAAACAATTTGTAAAAGTGTTCCCTTCTGATTACAAAGAGGCATTAGCAAAACAAAAATCAAAATTAGTAGCAGCGAAATAAATAAGAATAATAAAGAATAAAGGACAAGTATAAAGAATATGGGTAAGCCAACAGGATTTAAAGAATTTACGAGAGAACTCCCTACTAAAATTTCAGTAACGGAGCGCAAAAAGAATTACAACGAGTTTATTAACTTACTACCTGAGCAAAAGTTAAATGAACAGTCGGCGCGTTGTATGAATTGCGGTGTACCCTTCTGTCATAACGGATGTCCTTTAGGTAATATTATTCCTGAATTCAATGATGCAGTGTACAATAAAGAATGGAAAGATGCTTATGAGATTTTAATATCTACGAATAATTTTCCCGAGTTCACTGGAAGAATTTGCCCGGCCCCTTGCGAGACTGCCTGTGTATTAGGAATTAATCAGCCAGCAGTGACCATTGAAGAAATTGAAAAACATATTATTGAAATAGCTTTTGAAAAAGGTTTTGTGACACCGCGTAAACCTAAGGTTCGTTCTGGTAAAAAAGTAGCTGTCATTGGCTCTGGCCCTGCAGGACTTGCCACTGCTGCACAATTAAACTATGCAGGTCATGAAGTAACTGTTTATGAGCGTGATCCAAAACCAGGGGGTTTATTACGCTTTGGCATTCCCGATTTTAAATTAGAAAAAAATGTAGTAGAAAGACGTATTAGTTTATTAGAAGAAGAAGGCATTCGTTTTATTTGTAATGCCAACGTAGGTGTGAATATAAGAGTGAATGATATTATGCGCGACTATCACGCTGTGGTCTTAGCAGGAGGTTCGACCATTCCAAGAGATTTAACCATTCCAGGAAGAAACTTAAAAGGCGTGCATTATGCCATGGATTTTTTAAAGCAACAAAATAAAAGAGTGAGCACTATTCAAATAGAGGAAGAAGATTTAATGGCAAGTTCAAAAAATGTAATTGTCATTGGTGGTGGTGATACAGGTAGTGATTGTGTAGGAACTTCTAACAGACATAAAGCAAAATCGGTGACTCAATTTGAATTATTACCTAAGCCTCCTGATGCAAGAGCCGATTATATGCCTTGGCCTACCTACCCTATGTTATTAAAAACAACTACCTCTCACGAGGAAGGGGCTGAAAGAATTTGGGGCGTAGCGACTAAAGCATTTATTGGAGATGATAAAGGAAATTTAAAAGCATTACAAATTGTAGATTTAGAGTGGAGCGCTAGTGCAGATGGAAGTCCTTCAAAATTTATACAAAAAATAGGAAGTGAAAGAGAAATTCCTTGTGAACTTGCCTTACTTGCTATGGGCTTTTTACATGCAGATCCAAGTGGCATCATTGATGAATTAGGTGTTCAATTAGACGAAAGAGGAAATGTAAAAGCAACAGAACAACAATATCAAACTAATATAGCCAAAGTATTTACCGCTGGTGATATGCGTCGAGGACAATCATTAGTTGTTTGGGCTATCAGTGAAGGACGCGAATGTGCCCGTAAAGTAGATATCTTCTTAACTGGCTCCTCCTTATTAGAATCCAAGGATAGCAGTTTGTTTTTTCAGCAAGTATAATTAAAGATATTCAGTTTTTTTCCACATCTCCCTTTTTATCAAGCTAAGATAATTATCTAAAAGTGAATGCCAGTAAGGCTTTACATAAAATTCATGCTTTTTCATATTACATTATAAATATTTATATATATGTATTACTGTTTATTAAATATAAATTTTAAGTATTTTTACTAAATAAATAACATATATAATATTTCATAATACTAAACACCTATTGCATGAAAAATCAAATTGTACAAAAATTCGCTCCTTTTATTGTTTTACTAATAGTAGCAGTACTCGCCTTATTTGAACCGCAGCTTCCTAGCTTTCAGGCAGACGCCTCTACTTATAGCGGAGCAGATATAGCTTGGATTTTAGTCGCAACAGCACTTGTATTTATCATGACCCCTGGTCTTGCCTTTTTCTATGGCGGAATGGTACACCGTAAGAATATTATCTCTACCATGATCAAAAGCATGGTATCTGCAGGGGTAGTTTCAGTTATTTGGATAAGCTTTGGCTATAGCTTAAGCTTCGGCGAAAGCATGAATGGTATTATTGGCAATCCAATGACGCATTTATTCTTTAAAGATGTAGTGAATGGAGCGCCTAGTTTGCAAGGCGGTACGGCTATGACCATTCCTTTATTATTGTTTGCATTATTTCAATTAATGTTTGCCATTATCACACCAGGTCTTGTAGTAGGTGCGGTGGCAGAGCGTATCAAATTCACTTCTTATATTTTATTTATTGTTCTGTTTATTATATTAGTATATGCACCATTAGCACATTGGTCTTGGCATCCTCAAGGATTTTTATTTAAAATGGGCGCCTTAGATTTCGCTGGTGGAACAGTCGTACATATTAGTGCGGGTTGTGCTGCCCTAGCAGGTGCCATTGTATTAAAATCTCGTCGATCAAAATTAGAACAACACGAAATTCCTCCAGCTAATATTCCTTATGTTTTAATTGGTACGGGCTTACTTTGGTTTGGTTGGTTTGGATTTAATGCAGGCTCTGCATTAGGTGCCAACAGCTTAGCCATTAATGCATTCGCAACTACCAACACTGCAGCAGCGGCGGCTGGTTTAGCTTGGATGTTTTTTGACGTAATGAAAGGTAAAAAACCATCTGTCCTCGGATTTTGTATTGGTGCAGTTGTTGGTTTAGTAGCGATTACCCCAGCAGCAGGTTTTGTAGGCATTCCTCAAAGTATTTTTATTGGTTTAATGGCAGCCATAATTTCTAATGTCGCTAGCCATGCATTTAAATTATCAAGAGTAGACGATACATTAGATGTATTTCCTTGTCATGGTATTGGAGGAATGGTGGGCATGTTGCTAACAGGCGTATTCGCTTCTAAGGCAGTTAATCCAGCTGGTAATGATGGTTTGTTTTATGGAAACCCAATATTTTTCTTGACTCAATTAAAAGCCATGTTAATTGTGGTTGCGTATAGTTTCACTTTCTCATATGGTATTTTTAAATTAATTGCCTATTTGTTGCCTTTACGTGTATCCGAGGAAGAAGAAGAATTGGGACTTGATGCAACTCAACACGACGAAAAATATGGACGAAATCCAATGAAGACATAACTATTATCAGAACTATTTTATTGGTTTTTAAGCAAGCAATCTATGGCCCGAATTTCTATTCGGGCCTTTTTTATTATATTAGAGGCTATGATGAAAAAAATTATACGTCCTTTCCAGATTTTATACTGTATTTACGCTTTATTTATTTTTGCCTGCTTAACAATGATATCGCTATTTGCAATGTTATTTATTCTGCCATTCGGTGATAAATATTTAACCGTAGGTATCTATAAAATTGGTCGCTATTTTTCTAAAACATTGTACCTATTCATTGGTATGCGCCATCAAGAAATTTACGAGGGTATCCATCATTTTAATCAAGCGCATGTATTTGTAGGAAATCATAATTCCTACATGGACATCCCTCCTATTGTACAATTAAAACATCAGCCAATCAAACCATTGGGGAAATTTGAATCCTCAAAAATTCCACTTTTCGGTCTATTTTATAGGCATATCGTGATTATGGTGGATAGATCTGATCCGGAAAAAAGAGCACAAAGTCTTAGGAATTTAAAAGAAGCATTAAAAAATAAAATTTCAATCTTTATTTTTCCAGAAGGCACATTCAGCATGACAGAAGAAAAACCATTGAAAGATTTTTACAATGGCGCATTTAAACTAGCGATTGAGATGCAGGTTCCAATACAACCCGTTTTAATGGTTGACTCTGTTGACAGAATGCATTTTAGTAGCATTTTTACCCTCCGCCCAGGCATTTGTCGTGTCGTTTATTTACCTACGGTTTATGTGGATAATTATATGCTCGAAGATCTTGAAATTTTGAAGGATCAAGTGCACCAAATGATGGATGATGGACTAAGAAGATATCGCAACTATCCAGCATCTTAATGTATTTTTGTAGCCCAATATGTACGCCGAAATCATCATACCATTAGCCCTACCTAAAAACTATACTTGGGCCATTCCCACTGAATTAACAGAGGGTGTGATGATTGGTATGCGTGTAGAAGTCATGCTGGGACCCAATAAGCGTTATGCCGGAATTATAAAACAAATCCTCACCGAAAAACCTGATGGCTTTAACCCTAAACCAATATTAGGTGTATTGGATGAAGCGCCCATTGTGTATCCAGCTCAATTACAACTTTGGGAATGGATGGCTAGTTATTACATGTGTACGGAAGGGGAAGTCATGCAGGCAGCAGTACCCAGTCATTTAAAAATATCAAGTGAAAGTGTCTTCATATTAAACGAAGAAGCCAATGTAGATGGTCAACATTTAAGTGACACCGAATATATTGTTTCTGAAGCTTTGCAAATAAAAAAACAACTTAGCTTAATTGAAATACAAAAGTTATTAGATAAAAAATCGGTTTACCCTATCATTAATAAACTTATCCAAAAAGGTATATGTTCGGTAGAGGAAACAATGCATGATAAGTATACTATCAAAGTTGAAAATTTATTGCATTTACATCCCGATTATCATTCTGAAGCTGCATTAGAGCAATTGTTAAATGATTGGACCAGGGCTCCTAAACAATTAGCACTCCTACTTTCATTTTTGCATCTGCAAAAAACAGAGGGGCATGTGCAACAAAAGGCTTTGTTAGAAAAATCAGACGCTTCGCATACGCAATTAAAAGCATTGATTGATAAAGGGATTCTTGTAATTGAGAAAAGAAAAATAGACCGCTTAGCGGTTGATGCAAGTATGGGCAATGCCAACTTACATCAATTGTCTGCAGCACAGCAGCTGGCATATGATTCCATTGTTGAACAAATGAAAACACATTCAGTCAATGTACTACATGGCATTACTGGTAGCGGAAAAACACAGGTTTATGCAGCATTAATAGAG
>JABMML010000048.1 GCA_013205585.1 Chitinophagaceae bacterium
GTTATTAGGTTCTTTATTAGGCGGCGGCGGTCGCGGCGGCGGTGGCGGATTCGGTGGTGGCGGTGGTGGATTCGGCGGCTTTGGTGGTGGAAGTTCTGGTGGTGGTGGAGCCAGCGGCGGATGGTAGTGTTTAAATTAGATTTTTAAAGAATGTAAAATCTAATTTAAAAACACTCTAATTATTTTACTCTAATGATTTTATAAAAAAAGTCCCGATTTTTTCGGGACCTTTTTGTTTGAGTTTAGATTTTTATTAAGAACCCTTACATTTTTGGAATAACTGCTAAAACTATATCCACTAAATCTTGTTGGCCTTTCGTTTTCTTCGCTTTTAAAACCTCTCCTAATACTTTAATGTTAAAATAAGGGTCTGATTGACTTCTATATTCCTTAGGAATACTTTCTCTAAATTTTACAATTAAATCAATTCCTTTTTTAAATTTTATTGGGTTGTTTACTTTATGTAGTAATTGTCCAAAGGCTACAGTCATATAAAATTTCTCAGCAGATTGAGTATTCAATACCTCAAATTGCTTAGCAATAAAATCAAAGATATTCTCGTCTCCATATTTAGCAAGAATGGCTGTAACCGAAGTGTTTAATCTCTTTTTAATTTTTTGATTGGAAGCCCTGGTGGCAATAGATAATGCAGCGCTAGAGTCAATTTTCTCAAGCGCATCTAAGGCAGCACCACTCACTATATAAGATGAGTCTTTTGTTAAAGAAGTAAATAGTTCAATATAGTCTTCGTTGTATGAACCTGATAAAGCGTTTATTGCTTGTTCTCTCACTTCACTAGAAGGGTCGGTATTGGCTAATTGTATAAATATATTTTCTGTGGCTTCGTCTAAGGCAGTAGGGTTATAGCTTTGAATGGCCTTTGCTCTTATTATGTAAAAACTATCTTTCAGTGCTGCTTTTAATATAGCCTGTGCCTTCGTATCCGTTAAATTTTCAGCAGCTTCATTAATGGCTTCTAATCTGTCTATAAAATTTCTTGCATTAAAATATTGAAAGGCATACTCGCTCATCGTTTTTGATTCATCCTTAAACCACAATAAGGTTTTGTCATTATCTACATTCACATTGTCGGGAATTGTAGCTGCATCAAAGTAAAAACTATCAATTCTATTTTTATTCCAAACCTCATAATGATTTCTTTGGCCTGCCACATATACATCAATGCCAATAGGAAGGGTGAAGGTTTTATTTTGTAGTTGATTTTGTTGTATAATAATTAATACCTTTTTTTCAGTAGGCATATACTTTTGTTCAATGCGCACATAAGGGTGGCCGCTTCCAAAATACCATTGATTAAAAAACCAGTTTAAGTCCTTGCCCGTTACTTTTTCAAAGGCTAACTTTAATTTAAAAGCCGTACCGCTGCCAAACTTATTATCTTCTAAATAAGTATGTAAGGAAGCAAAAAATGCTTTATCACCCACTAAATGGCGTAACATATTCAATATCCTTCCCCCTTTTTGATAGCTCACTAAATCAAAAACATCTTCGCGTTCTTTATAAAAAAAACGAACTAAATCTTTTTCAGCGTCGGCGGGGCTGCTTAAATAATATCTTAAGCCTGTATAATTTTCATATTCACCTGCATCCTTTCCCTTGCTATGTTCCAGCCAAAGCGTTTGGCTATAGTCGGCAAAGCTTTCGTTTACAGTAATATTACTCCAGCTTTCCGCAGTAACTAAGTCTCCAAACCAATGATGAAATAATTCATGTGCAATGGTGCCCTCCCAAGCATTACCATCTTTTAATTCACGGGCATCTTGCAGCACCATTTCGTTATGCATCGTAGCTGTGGTGTTTTCCATGGCACCACTTACAAACTCTCTACCGCTAATTTGTGCATACTTAGCCCAGGGAAAATCAATACCTAAAATAGTTTCATAATAGGCAATCATAGCAGGGGTCTTGCCATAAATTTGTCTCGCTTCCTTTTCATATTCTTTCTCTACATAGTAACTTACTTCTTTTGCTTTATAGGTATCTTTTACAATAGTATAATCGCCTACGGCTAGAAAAAATAAGTAGGGAGCATGTGGTAAATCCATCTTCCAAATATCTAGTCTCGTTCCATTTTTATTATTAATTTGTTTTGTCAATAAGCCATTGGAAAGACTTACATATTTACTCGGCACCGTTAATTGAAATTCTTGTGTACTTTTTTGATTAGGCTTGTCAATAATAGGCAGCCATACAGAAGTGCCTTCGGTTTCCCCTTGGGTCCAAATTTGTATAGGCTTGCTGCTGTCTTTACCCATTGGATTAATAAAGTATAAACCCTTAGCATCGTTTATAGCTGCACTGCCCTTGCTTTTAAACTCGTTCGGCTTAGCAGTATATTTAATGAACACAGTATATTTTTCCGAAGGCTTATAAGTCTTGTCTAATTGTATTTTAATAATAAGTCCGTCATAAGTATATTTAAGAGCAGTGGTTTTATTATTAGTCATTAAGCCCACCTGATGAATGTCCATACCTTTTGCATCAAGGCTTAGCGTACTAGTTGCATTTAAATAAGGACGCAGATTTAACCAAGCTTCTCCATTTAATTGTGAGTTTGTGTAATTGAAACTAGCTACTAATTTAGTATGTACTAATTCATTTTCTTTAGCAGGAATGTCTCTATATATATTTTTCCAACTAGTATCTTCAATCTCTTTAAAGTCTTGCTTGTCCTGGGCTGTAGCGTTTAAGCTAAAAGTAATTAGTAGTAAATTAAATATTAAAAATTTTCTCATCGTCTTATTTTTTTGCATTGTATCCACTTTGTATTTGATGCATCTAAGTTACTTATAAAAAAATAACTAGCTTAGCGGTATAAAATAATTATCAATGGCCAGGTATTTTCTTGAAGTTGCTTATGATGGTAGTTTGTTTGGTGGATTTCAAATTCAGGCCAATCAACAAACCATTCAAGGGGAAATAGAAAAAGCCTTGGAAACCATATTCAGAACACCCATTTCATTAACCGGTGCTTCCAGAACCGATGCAGGTGTGCACGGGTTGCAAAACTTTTTTCACTTTGATACCGATCTGCAAATAGAGTCGAAGCATATATATAATATGAATGCACTCTTGCCAAAAACTATTGTGGCTAAGAATATTTATTCAGTGCCTGACGATGCACATGCAAGGTTCGATGCCATTAAAAGGGCCTATTTATATAAGATACATACCCAAAAAAACCCTTTTTTAGAAGGCCGTTCTTGGTTTTATCCCTTCGCGGTGAATATGGAACTAATGCAAGAAGCTACAAAAAGCTTACTAACCTATACTCATTTTGAAACTTTTTCAAAGAAAAGTACCCAGGTAAATACCTTTGAATGCCATATTACAAAGGCTGTTTGGGAGATGACTGAAGACGGTTATACCTTTCATATTGAGTCCAACCGATTCCTAAGAGGTATGATTCGTGGCCTGGTGGGTACTATTTTACAGGTAGGCCGAGGGCAAATTAGTCTAGAAAAATGGCATGAAATAGTGCTTTCCAACAACGAACAACTGGCCGATTTCTCTACTCCGGCCCATGGATTATATTTATCTCTAATAGATTACCCTCCTTTTTTGAAAAAAATAGTCTAGGCTATAAAGCACACTAGTATTGGGTTTGGTCTGCTAATGCACAGATTTTGAACCTTTTGAACGTAAAAAATTACAAAATAGTATACAATATATTTGGATAGTAGCTATGGCTGCTTATCTTTGCCGCCCGCTAACGATAAAAGCTCGTAAAACGGATTGTTCTTCGAGGTAATTTTCCAGCAAAATAAAGACCAAAAAACTTTAAAATACTTTCACCAATAATTGGTGGAACTAAATATCAGCTGTATCTTCGCCCTCCCTCTTCAAAAAAAGAGTAGCTCTTCGAAATTATATCGCCGATTTTATGAATGATTAATTTATTATTAATTTATTTTTTTCATTGTAAAGTTTGGCTATAAAAATAAATGTGCCTACCTTTGCACCCCCTATGAATAATAGGGCGCAAAAAAAGCACAAAAGATCTTTGAAAGTTTGGAAACAATAGTAACTGTATTCTTGATAAAATACAGGTAAAGGTTTAAGCATCA
>JABMML010000049.1 GCA_013205585.1 Chitinophagaceae bacterium
CGGGTATTTATATGGAAGCCAGTTCGCAACAGCAAGAAGTTTTTCCAGGAACAAACTTACAAGTGCAATTCTTTTTCAATCAAAGGTCAAATACTCTTGCTATCTTAGAAAAAATTTCATTACCTGGTAAAGATTCTGTTTTTGGTAAAACAGTTTTGAATAATCAAAATAGTAGTTGGGACTATTCTTTTAAAATACCAGCTACGCAAGCTATTTCACAGCCTTATTGGTTAGTAGAACCTAAAACCGAAGGTATGTTTGTAGTGAAGGACCAAATGCTTATTGGTAAGGCAGAAAACGATCCTATATTTACAGCTACTTGTTCGGTATTCATAGAAGGTCAATCTTTTTCATTTACTATTCCTATTCAATATAAATATGTCGACCTAACCAAGGGAGAGGTATTCCAGCCCATTGTAGTTGTGCCCCTTCGTGAAACCAAATACGACAAAGAAGTAGTATTAATGAATGCAGGTAAACCTGTTAAATTAGGTTATCAAGAAATTAATCATACAGGCAGTACTCTGCATCAAGAAGTAGAAGTAAAATTAGCTAGTCAAAATTTACCCACTGCCTTAGATCAATTATATAAAAGAACTATTCAGTATGATCATATTCCCACCATCACTTATTTCGCCCCAGCTACTACTAAATTGGTGGAGCTTACTTTTAAAACCAAGGGCACTAAAGTAGGCTATATTGATGGAGCAGGAGATAAGTTGCCAGAAGCCCTCATTGAATTAGGCTATCAAGTGACTTTATTAAAAGAAAGCGATATTGAATTAAATAAATTAAAAACCTTTGATGCTATTGTGGTAGGCATTAGAGCCTACAATATGTTTGAATTTTTGACCACCCAAAATGATATACTGAATGCCTATATTGAACAAGGAGGTAATTTAATAGTTCAATATTTAAAAAGCAATCAAGTAGGTATTCGTAAACTGAAAGTGGGGCCTTATGCTTTTTCAGTCAATTCAGGTAAAAGAGTGTCGCAAGAAAATGCAGCTGTTAATTTTATTTTACCCACACATTCGGTATTAAATTTTCCTAATAAAATAGAGCAGTCCGATTTTGAACATTGGATACAAGAAAGAAGTACTTATATGGCAGAAAATGTAGACCCTCATTTTGAAGCGCCTCTTTCCATGAATGATAAAGGAGAAGCGCCTTCAACGGGTAGCTTATTAATTGCCCCTTATGGCAAGGGTAATATGGTGTATTTAAGTTTAGTTTTATTTAGACAATTACCTGCAGGGAATCCCGGAGCTTATAAATTATTAGCCAACCTTATTTCACTTCCCAAGCATTAATTTAATTAATTCAAAATTATGAGACGCAATGTTAGCATACTTACTTTATTAATTATTGGCCTGGGTGTTGGATACTTAATTAAGAATGTAAAAATTGGATTAATTCTTGGTCTTATTATTGGAATACTTATAAGTGGGATAGGTACTAGGAGTAAATAGCTATTCAGCCCCAATCCATTTAAACTTTTTAGCAATAAAATAGGCAATTAAGCCTAGGCTTATTACGGTGATTCCGCTCAGCATCATTTTAGTACCTGTTGAAAAAAAGATACCTCCCCAAATAATAATGGCTAAAAATAAAGGCAGGGGATAGAAGGGCATTTTCCAAGGGAAAAAACCTTTGCCTTTTCTTTTAAATAATAATAATAGACCAATTGCCTGTCCTATAAATTGAATTAATATACGCATGGCTAAAATACCATCAATGACTTCTTTGAGTCTGAATAGTAAACTAAATATAAAAGCAATACCTCCCAACACTAATAAAGACCGGTGGGGAAAATGTAATCTAGGATGCAGTTCTTTAAAGAACGGGAAGAAGGACCTGTCCTGTGCTGCAGCATAAGGAATTCTACTATAACCCAAGGTAGCAGA
Source organism: Chitinophagaceae bacterium (assembly GCA_013205585.1). Taxonomy (GTDB): domain Bacteria; phylum Bacteroidota; class Bacteroidia; order Chitinophagales; family Chitinophagaceae; genus Sediminibacterium. The sequence goes on from JABMML010000049.1 coordinate 1,908, forward strand.
AAATAAAGAAGCAAAGGCCACCATTAATATTAATATAGTCGCAAAGGCGCCCGCGGTGGGACCATATAGTGCCTTTATATAATCACTGACTACAAATTTACTAGTAATAATAGTTTGAAAGGGTAGTACACTGGCCACCGATACATTCATGGCTAAATATAAAATAGCTATACCTGTAATAGAGATAAACATACTTCTAGGAATATTCTTACTTGGGTTTTTTATCTCACCTCCTAAATGACAAACATTATAATAACCTAAATAACTATAAATTGTTTTTACACTGGCAAAACCTAGGGCTGCGACAAAACCATGCTGCATAGTAAACCCGTCGTTGATATGTTTAATGGGTTCTAAAAAATTGCCATGTGCAATACCTCCAAAAATAATCCAGGCCATGGTACCCAATACACCTACCCATAAAAACACAGAAATTTTTCCAATGGATTCTATTTTTCTATACAATAATAAAATTACCAGAATAACCACTAGTCCACTCACTGCTTTTTCTTGAAGAAAACTTAAATGAAAGAAGTAATTGGCATACTGCGAAAAACCAATGGCCGCAGAAGCAATTACAAGGGGTGCTTGTATCATGGTTTGCCATACAAATAAAAAGCTCATCAGTGAACCTGCTTTTTCTCCATAGCCTTCTTTTAAGAAATGGAAACTTCCTCCTGCTCTTGGCAGCGCTGCACCCAATTGACTCCATACCATTGCATCTAAATATGAAAGTAAGGCGCCGGCTACCCAAGCATATAAAAAATAGGGACCTCCCATAATTTGTGCCACCACACTTAATACCACGAAGGGGCCAATGCCCACCATATCAATCATGTTGATGGCCGTTGCATGTAAAAGACTCAATTTGCGTTCTAAAACTGGCTTGATGTTATTCATGTGTTTGCCAAGTTAATAAATAATGGTTTAAAAATTGAATTAAAATGGATCTAAGATTCGAGTCCTAGTATTTAATACTAGTTTCTCTTAGCTTGTTGAAAGGCTACAAATTCTATCATTTCTTGTAAAGAAAAACTACTTAGATTTTGCGCAGCAGTAAGTCCAGCTTTTTGTGCTACTAGTACGCCATATTTACAATCGGCAAATCCTTCCACGGCATGGGCATCAGGATTAATAGATATAAGTACATCCTTTTGAATAGCACCTGCTATATAACGCCAGTCCATATCTAAACGTCTTGGGTGCGCATTTAATTCTATCACTACATTATTCTCGGCACAGGCTTCAATAATGGTTTCGTGATTTACAGGATATCCTTTTCTACTTAAAAGTAGTCGACCTGTGGGATGACCTAGTATACTTGTATAGGGGTTATTAATAGCGTTGAGTAAACGCATCATGGCTTTTTCTTCCGTCATTTTTAAATTAGAATGGATAGAGGCAATGACAATATCAAAGCTTTCAAGGATCTCTTCTGGATAATCCAGGCTGCCATCATTTAATATATCCGACTCAATACTTTTAAAAATAACAAAGGGGGCTAACTTTTTATTCAGGGCATCTATTTCTTTATGTTGTCCTACGATGCGTTCTATTTCTAAACCATTGGCATAGAAAGCCGATTTTGAATGGTCGCTGATGACTAAATATGCATAACCAGCTTCTTTAGCGGACGAAGCCATCTGCTCAATAGTATGAATGCCATCGCTCCAAGTACTATGTGAATGTATAATGCCCTTGATATCTTCTACCTCAATACTGGGGGCTAACCTTTTTTTATTATTGGATAGAAGGCTGGATAAAATTGCCGAGTCTTCTCTTTGGGCAGATGGAATAAAAGAAATACCTAATTGCTCGAATAGGGAGGCCTCAGAAATAAATTTAAAATTTTTCTGAAAAAGGGGGTTTTCGACCCATTTTTTAAGAAAATCGGGGGAGCAGGCCAGGGAAAAATCGATCCAATGGAAATTATCAGGGCTAGTTAAATACCACCTAATTTCAAAATTATCGACGCCTTTACAACTTATAAATTCATCCAATTTTATAACAGTAAATTCTTTTTTAGTTAACCAATCTATTAATTTATTTTCTGATAAGGTAGTGACGACATCTAAAAAATCGATGGTCTCCATTTGTCTTTTAAAGTGACCTGAAATAATATGTTCATCCTTTGGAAATTTTTCTTGTAAACTATTTTGCAAGTTGCTTGCAAGTGATTCCACTTGTTGGTATAAATAACTTCCTTGATGTTGTAAATAATATTCTAAAGACTCTTGAATATTTTGTTGCGTCTTTGCACCAAAACCTTTGTAGTTGATTAATCTGTTTTCTTGACAAGCATATAATAGTTCACCCACTGTTTCAATTTCTAATTCTTTCCAAATAGTAATAATTTTTTTAGGACCTAAGCCTTTAATTTTTAGCATTTCTAAAATGCCAATAGGTGTTTTTTCTATATAGGTTTCTAGTATTGTAAGTCGCTTATTTTCAATGAGTTGCAATATTTTCTGACCTATCGCTTCGCCAATACCTCTAATGGCAAATAATTCATGCGACGACATTTCACTAACGGGTTGAGCTAACTTATCTAATGTGTAGGCAGCATTCGTATAGGACTTTATTTTAAATGCATTTTCGCCATGGATGTCCATGAGTTTTCCAAGTAAAGTAAATTGTTCGGCGATCTCGTAATTATGCATGCGTGAATGTATAAAAAATAATTCAAAAAAAATCCCCCCCGTAAACGGGGAGGACTTCAAATCTATTTTTGCTGAAAGCAAAAAAGACGATTTAATTATCTTGCGATAATTATTTCTTTTTAGCAGCTTTCTTCTTAGCAGCTTTCTTCTTAGGAGCAGCTTTCTTAGCAGCTTTCTTTCTTGGAGCAGCTTTTTTTGCAGCTTTTTTAGGAGCAGCTTTTTTAGCAGCTTTTTTAGCTTTTGCCATGTTTTTTAGATTTAATGGTTAGTAAATATGTATTAAAAATAGAAAACTTTTCTAATAAATGCAAAATTATTTTATTTAAGCTACTGTTTCTACCGGTAGGATAGACACTGTGGTGCGGTTATTTCTGCCTTTTTTAAACTCCACAATTCCGTTAGAAAGGGCGAATAATGTAAAGTCAGAGCCAACTCCAACGTGTTTACCAGGATGGTATACAGTACCTCTTTGGCGTATAATGATGTTACCAGATAATGCTGGTTGACCACCATAAATTTTAACACCTAAACGTTTGCTTTGGGAATCACGGCCGTTTTTTACGGAACCTTCCCCTTTTTTGTGTGCCATAGTATATTCTTTTTTCTAGCCTTTTATTAATAATGGATATATCTACTCTAGTCCTGCCTAAGCAAGATTAAGCGATGTTCTCGATTTTAATTTGTGTGTAATGTGTTCTGTGACCATGTTTCTTGCGGAAACCTTTACGTCTTTTCATTTTGAAGGCGATAACTTTATCACCTTGTACTAAGTCGTTTAAAATTTCAGCCTTCACTTTTACCTTGCTCGTAAAAGAGATGCTTCCATTGTTATCGACAAATAAAACATCGTTGAATTCAACTTTGTCTCCGGTTTTACCTTGCAGGTGAGGTACATACAAGCTATCTCCTGCTTGTACTTTAAATTGTTGTCCTGCGATTTTTACTACTGCTAACATAATGTCCAAAATTAGGACGGCAAAGGTAATTATTTTTATCCCAATTTGCAATTAATTTTCAAAAAATATAATGGGGCCTCAGAATTGTCTTTAAAAGCCAGATTTAATTGAGTTTTAAGGCCTAAAGTGATTTGACAATCACTAAATTAGTACCTAATTTCGTCTCCTTCTATTTATAATAATGCATCCGAATATGATTAATGTCAAATCTTTATTGGCCAAACCCTTTGCAGGTGTCATTCATCGCCAAATACAAAAGGATCGCAAAAACGCCCTCAAAGACCAACTAGACATTCTAAATCAATTAATTAAGGTAGGAAAAACTACCCTTTTTGGGAAAGAGCACCAATTTGAGAAGGTAAATGACTACCCTAGCTTTCAAAAAGCAGTCCCTTTAAGAGACTACGAGCAGTTTATACCCTATATAGATCAAATTAAGAAAGGCACTCAAAACGTGCTTTGGAAGGGCCGACCTATCTATTTTGCCAAAACCAGCGGTACGACAAGTGGGGTGAAATATATTCCCATTACCAAGGATTCCATAGATAATCATATCAATGGGGCAAAAAATGCCATACTTGCCTATATGGCTGTAACGGGCAATACCCAATTTGCAGGCGGAAAAATGATATTTCTAAGTGGTTCCCCCGAATTGGAGCGAGTAGGCGGCATTCCCACAGGAAGATTAAGTGGTATTGTGAACCATCATATCCCTCAATATTTAAGAGGCAATCAACTACCTAGCTTTGAAACTAATTGTATTGAAGAGTGGGAAGAGAAATTGGATAAGATTGTTACAGAAACTTTAGGAAAGGATTTGACATTAATTGGAGGCATTCCACCTTGGGTGCAAATGTATTTTGATAGAATTGTTGAAATTACGGGGAAGCCTGTGATTGAAATTTTCCCCAACCTTCAGGTGCTTGTGCAAGGGGGTGTAAACTTCGAACCCTATAAAACAAAATTATTTGATACTATTGGAAAGCAAATTGATACCATTGAATTATTTCCAGCCAGCGAAGGTTTCTTTGCTTATCAAGATACAAGAACAGAACCAGGATTATTATTAAATACCAATAGCGGTATTTTTTATGAGTTCATTCCACTTGCTATTGTGCATGATGAAGCGCCCGTTAGAATTTCGTTAGCCGATGTACAATTAGGCGAGCAATATGCTATGGTTATTAATAGTAATGCAGGTTTATGGGGTTATCATTTAGGGGACACCATAAAATTTGTAAGCATTGACCCCTATAGAGTTATTGTTACAGGCAGAGTCAAACATTTTATTTCTGCATTTGGAGAACATGTGATTGGAGAAGAAGTTGAACAAGCATTATTAGAAGTAACAAAACAGATGGGTGTGTCGGTGGTTGAATTTACAGTGGCTCCTTTCATTCAACAAGGGGAAGGTAAAAGTTACCATGAATGGTTTATTGAATTTGAGAAAAAGCCGGCTGATATGGCATTATTTAGTAAGCAATTGAATGAAGCACTATCTGCTAAAAACGTCTACTATGAGGATTTAATAGCAGGCTCTATACTAGCGCCTTTGCAAATTAAACCAATGCAAAAAAATGCCTTTATTGATTATATGAGAGCGCAGGGAAAATTGGGGGGACAAAATAAAGTACCTCGTTTAAGTAATGACCGTCTTATTGCCAATGAGTTAGCGCAATATATTGCCCCATAAAAAAATAATAGCTTAATTTTAATGTCTAAGAAAAATATTGGATGAGTCAAAAAAGAATTGCCATTTTCGGGTCAACAGGGTCGATAGGGAAACAAACCCTTGAGGTAATTGCAGCGCATCCTGAATTATTTGTAGCTGAAATATTAACAGCCCATTCTAATGAGTCTTTATTAATTGAACAGGCTTTGTTATTCACGCCTAATATAGTTGTCATTGTAGATCTCACAAAATATGCAACAGTTAAAAAAGCATTAGAAGGTAAACCCATAAAAGTTTTTGCAGGGGAAGATGCATTAGAGCAAGTAGCTGCCATGGATTGTTATGATTTTATGATGGCAGGCATTGTGGGCTTTGCTGGATTAAAACCTACTTTAACCGCAGTTGAAAACGGGAAAGCAATTGGACTTGCGAATAAAGAAACATTAGTGGTAGCAGGTGACATAGTCATGCAAAAAGCGAAAGAATACAAAGCGGCTATTATTCCTGTGGATAGCGAGCACTCTGCTATTTTTCAATGTTTAGTGGGAGAGCAAAATAATCCCATCGAAAAAATTATTCTCACTGCAAGTGGAGGTCCTTTTTTAGGTAAGAAGCCTAATTTCTTAGTAAATGTAAAACGCGACCATGCATTGCAACATCCTAATTGGTCAATGGGTGCAAAAATATCGATTGACTCTGCAACCCTTATGAATAAAGGGTTAGAGATGATTGAAGCAAGGTGGTTATTTAACTTAGCACCAGATCAAATTAAAGTAGTAGTGCACGCACAAAGTATAATTCATAGCATGGTGCAGTTTGAAGACGGCAGTATAAAAGCACAAATGGGTTTACCTGATATGAAATTACCCATTCAATATGCAATGGCATTTCCGCAAAGATTAAAAAACAATTTTCCAAGGTATACTTTCGATAAACCAAATCAATTAAGTTTTGACGAACCCGATATGAAAACTTTTAGAAATTTATATTTGGCCAAAGAAGCGATGGAGAAAGGAGGCAATACACCCTGTGTTTTAAATGCAGCGAATGAAATTGCAGTCTATGCTTTTTTAAGAAATAGAATTGGATTTTTAGAAATGACAGAGCTAATAGAAAAAACTTTAGAAAAAATTAACTATATCTCCAAGCCAAGTTTGGAAGATTATTTTGAAACCGATGGAGAGGCGCGTAACTTCGCAGCCTCTTTAATACAATTATAAAATATGTACATTTTAGCATTTGATTTTGCAGCAGTGGGTGTAAAAACAGCACAGTTTATTTTATCTTTTTCAATACTGGTGGTCTTACATGAATTAGGCCATTTTATTCCAGCGCGTTTATTCGGAACACGTGTAGAGAAATTTTATTTATTCTTTAATCCTGGATTTAGTCTTTGGAAAAAGAAAATAGGGGATACAGAATACGGTATTGGTTGGATTCCTTTCGGCGGTTATGTTAAAATTTCAGGCATGATTGACGAGAGTATGGACAAAGAGCAATTGAAAAAAGAACCTGAAAGTTGGGAACTAAGATCAAAGCCTGCCTATCAAAGACTTATTGTAATGTTAGGTGGCGTTATTGTGAATCTGGTATTAGCCATTGTTATTTTTATTGGCATTGGTTGGTATTGGGGCAATGATTATTTGCCTGCAAAAAATGTAAGCTATGGTGTACATGCCAGTGCACTTGCTAAACAAATGGGCGTTCAAGATGGAGATATCATTGTTTCAGTTGATAAAAAAGAATTAGAAAACTTTGATGCTTTAGAATCTAAATTAATTTTAACGAATCCCACCACTTTAGAAGTTCAAAGAGGCGATAGTATTATTTCTTTAAATATTCCAACTAGTTTAGCCAGTTCGCTTGCAAAGTTTAAAAAATCAGATCCTTTTGTTATTCCGCGCATACCCGTAATTATTGATTCAGTAGGAAAATCGGCAGTGGTTTTAGAAGGGGCTTTTAATAAAAATGACACACTCTTAAAAATAAATAATACGAGTGTTAGGTACCAGTACGAATTTATTGAGGTGAAGCAAAAATATGCCGATTCTATTGTAATGATTATGTCTAAAAGAGGGAACGATACAGTATATACTAAAGCATTAATTAATGGTTCAGGACAGATAGGTTTATTTGTAAAACTACCTTATGCATTATTTGAGACAGTACATAAAGAATTTACTTTCTTAGAAGCCATACCAGAAGGTGTAAATCGTTGCTTTACTACTTTGGATAATTATATTCAAGGGATCAAGCAAATTTTTACAGGCAAGGTCAATGCCAATGATTCTTTAGGAAGTTTAATTAGCATTGGAAATACTTTCCCTGCTGCATGGGATTGGGAACGTTTTTGGACACTAACTGCTATATTCTCTGTTATACTTGCCTTTATGAATGTACTGCCTATCCCAGCCTTGGATGGGGGACATGCCTTGTTTATTATAGTAGAAATGATTACAGGCAGAAAGCCCAGTGATAAGTTTATGGAATACGCTCAAGTAGTGGGTATGATGCTTATGTTTGGCCTTATGCTATATGCTTTGGGGCTTGACTTTTGGCGATTATTTAAGTAATTCACATTTTAGTTGTAATTTTGTAGGTTCGAATTAAGTTTTATCTCATAGGATACAATTGGGGTCGTATGGTTTTGACAGCAGTCGTAGCGGTTGGGGCAAGCATGCAGTGCGTTGGGTAATTAGCACTTTAATCTGAATACCAAACAATCAAAAGGCGAAGCAAATTTTGCCATGGCTGCTTAATTCAGTGAATTAACTTCCATTTTGGTCGAGAGAGAAGGCAGGCCTGTTGCCCGCTCCTCAGCCTAATTAAAAACAAAACAGGATGCGATAAAAGTAGGCTGTGCCTTTTATTTAAGTACCATTCAGCTAAGTGAATAATTGGTTTGTGTTTTTCCTGCTATTCGCCGACAAGTAATAAAACAATAAGCATGTAGAAGACCAATGGTAACATTGTTTGGACAGGGGTTCGACTCCCCTCGACTCCACAAAAAAACCTCACCCCTAAATAGGTGAGGTTTTTTTATATTTATTTTTATTTTACTGCTAAGCTTAAAATTTATTTTTTAAATA
>JABMML010000050.1 GCA_013205585.1 Chitinophagaceae bacterium
CAGCCTGAATGTCTAACGTCAGCATAAAGTGGACTAAAAAAGGTCTAAATTAGTAGAGTGTTTCCATCATTAACAATTAAACCAAAAATGACATGGAACAGAAACAAAAACAATCTACAGAGAACTTCATTAAAGACATCCGTCGTAAGTCAAGGCGGTTATTTTCCTCAGAACAAAAGCTCATCATTGTAATGGAGGCTCAAAGAGGCGAAAACTCCGTTACAGAGATATGCCGTAAGCATGGTATTTCACAAGCTACCTTTTACAAGTGGAACAAAGAGTTCATGGAAGCGGGTAAAAAGCGTCTTGCAGGCGATACAGTTAGGGAAGCTAGTTCGGATGAAGTAAGTGATTTACGCAGTGAGAACAGAGACTTAAAAGAACTTGTAGCTACGCTACTACTTCAAAACAATCATTTAAAAAAAAGTATAGCCGCGCTGGGTTAAAAGAAAAGTATCCAAAGTATATGAGACTAACAGCACAGGAAAAGCAAGAGATTATTGATTTAGTGGAAGGGTCTGATATGGGTATAAACCGCTGCTTACAACACCTAGGTATCGCCAAGAGTACTTTTTTTAAATGGTATAAAGCTTATAGGGATAAGGGGTTGGTGGGATTGTCACCAAAGCCACCAGGTAACCGACGGCAGTGGAATACCATCCCCGAACAGGAGAAAACCCTAGTGGTACAAGTAGCTTTAGATTACAGTGAACTTTCCCCAAGGGAACTGGCTTGTAAGCTAAGCGATGAAAGGGGGGTATTCATATCAGAGTCAAGCGTGTATAGGATATTAAAAGCAAGGGGACTGATCACCTCACCTGCGCATATCCTATTATCAGCAAGCGATGAGTTCCATACTAAAACCCAGTTTGTGCATCAGATGTGGCAAACGGATTTTACCTACTTTAAAATCATTGGATGGGGATGGTATTACCTCAGTACCATTATTGATGATTACAGCAGGTATATAGTTCACTGGGAATTATGCAGTACCATGAAGGCACAGGATGTTCAATCCACTGTTGCTTCTGCCATAAAAAAAGCGGGGCTTAAAAAAGGGCAAAGACCCGTTTTATTGAGTGACAATGGATCTTGTTATGTATCCTCAGAACTAAAGGACTACTTAGCCACAGAGGATATATTACCCATCCATGGACGAGTAATGCATCCACAAACACAGGGTAAAATAGAAAGGTATCATCTCACCATGAAAAACGTAGTCAAACTAAATAACTACTACCTACCAGAACAGTTAGTGGATGCCATAGGAGAATTTGTTACATATTATAATCATGAACGCTACCATGAATCACTAAAAAATGTCACGCCGGCAGATATGTATTATGGTAGACAAGAACTAATACTCAAACAAAGAGAAATCATCAAAAAAGAGTCCCTAAAAAGACGTAGAAAATTATTTTTAAAAGAAAAAACACTATTTTTAAACAACGAAACGCTCTACAACCAAAAGTCTACATTGGTTTGACGACGGACATACAAAGTTTGATGAAATTAGATTTTGGAATAAGGCTTTAAATCAGGATGAAATTGCCGCAAATTGGAACAAGTCATTATTAGGAGATGAGGATGGTTTACAAGTTTATTATAATTTCAATGATCAATACAAATATGATCTTACTAATAGTAATCTAATTGATGCCTCATCAAATAAAAAAAATGCAGTATATAATGATTTAAACTCATTTTGTTCTTTTTCAAATGGGTTTAAATATCCAATTTTAGATAATTTAGTTTTAAATTTTAATACCAATGATTTAGATTCTTATCCGGGTACTGGATCTAATAATAATGCACCATCTCTTGGAAAATTGTATAATTTAAAGAATTTTGAAAATACTTTACAATTTTATAATAGCATCGGCTATAACCAATTAGCTTCACCAATTTATTATGCTGATGGTGGACGATCAATTGGAATCCAAGGAATGTATGGTAAAACAAACATGAATACTGGTATTGATGGCGATATACCAATTACAATTGAAGCCTGGGTTAAATTAAATGCATTAAACAATATTTCAATTGTTTCTATTGGTGAGAATTATGATGGTAGTCAATTTGAAATGGCTGTCTTAAATAATAAACTAATATTAAATGTTGGGGGTAATAACCAATTAAGTAGCAATTCATCTTTAATTATGAATAAATGGTACCATATTGTTTTAAAATATAACAGTTGGCAGTACACTATTTTTATAAATGGAATAAATGAACGGATAGGATGGTATGTAGGTCCTCCTCCTTATTTGCCTTTTACAGAAAATGATGTTTTAGTGCCATTAAATATTACGAATACCCCATTGTATATCGGCACTAGTCAAAGGCCATTTAATGGGAAAATAGGTATTTTGAATCTGTATAATCGTGCTCTTAGCACTACCGAAATTTTAAATAAGTATAATGCAACTAAAGTCAGATTTGGGTATTAGATTTTTTACTTTTTTTTATTTAACCTAGAATATTTATAAGGATAAACAGGGAGATGGATTTTGAATAGACCTTATAAAAAGCATTTTATTTGCAATCCACTCCTCTTCTAATATCTGAATAAAGGCGCCTGTATTGGTTTGATATCTAATCTTTATTCTTGTATTTTCGTAATCCATTCTGCATAAAAATAGGCGTCATTTCCAATAAATTGATGTTGCCATGTAGAAAGAATAAGTTTCATTTTTTCATAATTAAATATAGATAAATTACACAATTGAGGATGGGCTTTTATAAATTTTATAACCCTTTTTACATCTGCATTAGCAG
>JABMML010000051.1 GCA_013205585.1 Chitinophagaceae bacterium
CGATCTAATAAGATAGATAGGTAAAATTCTTTAGTAGGTTGAGGGCCTTCGTAATAAACATCTTGTGCTATTAAAATTTTAGAAACTAATTTACCAGCAGGGCCAGTTTGAATAGTGACTAAGGTTCCACCCAAGATATTCTTTGCAAATGTTTCAATATCCAAAGCAGATTTTCCAACGGCTACACCTCTTTGTTCACTGCCTACAATTTTTCCTTTACCACGACCACCTGCATGAATTTGCGCTTTTACGACTGCAAACTTGTTATTCGTTTCTGTGGCAATTTTATTGTAAGCAGCAACTGCAGCTTCCACTGTTTCTACAGCAACCCCTTCTTGAACGGGTACATTATACTTTTTAAGTAATTCTTTAGCCTGGTATTCATGCAAATTCATAATAACTAAAATTTTGGCGAAGATAACAGATTATAGGCATTCATTCAGTCTAAAAATATATTTTGCTGTTTAAACATTGAATTATAACTTTACATTTCTAAAATATTCAATAAGGATGTATTTTAGCAGAAGTAAATTCTTAATTAATCAATCAAAAATTCATATATGAAAAAAATCATGTTTTTTTTAGTAGTTATTGCAGCTACAATTTCAATGGTTTCATTTGCGCCTAAGGCGAAAAATGCTGATGTAGTAAATTTTAAAGTTACTGCTCAAAAAAGTAAAGTAGACTTTACGGGTTCTAAAAAAAGCGATTACCATACAGGTTATTTCCCTATCAAATCTGGCGCTGTTCAAGTGAATGACGGTAAGTTGGTAGGAGGTAGTTTTGTAATTGATATCGCTGGTTTAAAAGTTACAGATGCAGGTGGTGGTGAGAAATTACAAGGTCATTTGTCTTCTGGTGATTTTTTCGACATTGCAAAATTAGGATTCAGTGAAGCTAGCTTTACAATTAGTTCTGTAGAATATACAAAAGCTGACAGAGCTACTATTAAAGGAGACTTAAACTTAAAAGGAATTAAAGCGCCAGTTACTTTTTCTGCTGTAATCAGAAATGCAGATGATAAAGGTTTCTTCGCTGAAGCATTTATGCCTTTTGATAGAACTCTTTTTGGTATCAGCTATGGTATTGGATCGATAGATTCAGAAGTACAATTAGCTATTCATATTTACGGTACTAAGTAATTCGCTTCTAAGAATTATTTGAAACTTTAATAAGATATAAAAAAAAGCCCCACGAGAAATCGTGGGGCTTTTTGCTTAGCGTTAATTTTAAAAGAAAAATAAAATTAACGCTAAGCACTTTAAAATATTAATAATTTTTTTAAAAAAATATAAAAATTATTATTTTAAATACCGTATCGCTCTTTCAATACATGTAAATGATGAAGGGCATGACCAAATACAATAAAGCTTAAAGCATTTACAGACATTGTATTATTACTAGCAATTCCTTTTTGTCTTAAGTCTTCTTCTGTAAAAGAATTAAATAAAAGATTAGTGGACTGTCTTACCATTTTCCATTCAGCTATCATATCTTTCCAATTACGATGCGCGGCAGTGGCGTTCTTGGCATATTCATTTTCATCAAAGCCAGCAATAGGATTAGGTTCTTTTCTGGCAATGGCTACTGCTCTGTAGGCAAAAATTCTTTCTGTATCAATGACATGTTGAAACATTTGCTTAATTGTCCATTTGTCTTCAGCATATGCATAATTTATTTTTTCTAAGGGAATGGCATTCCAAGATTCAATAATTCTTTCATTGTATTGTTGAACTAAAATGGAGTAGTCTTTACCACTTGTATAGTTAATATAAGTTTGATAATAAGCAGCGTATTCTGTTGCACTGGGTCTGGGCATATTTTGTTTTTATTAGGTATATATTATGTTTTTACAAATCGAATTGAATACCTTGGGCTAATGGTAAATGATTGCTCCAGTTAATGGTATTGGTTTGTCTACGCATATAGGCTTTCCAAGCATCAGATCCACTTTCTCTTCCACCACCTGTTTCTTTTTCACCACCAAAGGCGCCACCAATTTCTGCACCACTAGTTCCAATATTTACATTGGCAATGCCGCAATCGCTTCCGCTTTGTGATAAAAATAATTCAGACTCTCTAATATTCAATGTCATAATTGCAGAAGATAATCCCTGAGGCACTCCATTTTGAATAGCAATGGCTTGCTCTAATTTGGAATATTTCATTACATATAAAATAGGCGCAAATGTTTCGTGTTGTACAATGGCATAATGGGGTAGTGCTTCAGCAATACAAGGTTTTACATAACATCCACTTTCATATCCTTTACCTTCTAATACGCCACCTTCTACTAAAAATTTTCCACCTTCTTTTTTACAAGCTTCAATAGCACTCAAATACATTTTTACAGCTTCTTTGTCAATCAATGGGCCCATATGATTTTTTGAATCTAAAGGGTCACCAATTTTAATTTGCCCATAAGCCTTGGTTAATTTTGCCACAAAACTATCATATACTTTTTCATGTATAATTAAACGGCGCGTACTCGTACATCTTTGACCCGCAGTACCAACGGCTCCAAACACAGCCCCAATTAAAGACATATCTAAATCGGCATGTTCTGAAATAATAATAGCATTATTGCCTCCTAATTCTAAAATAGTTTTACCTAAACGAGCTGCTACTGCTGCATTTAATAATTTACCCATTTTGGTAGAACCTGTCGCAGAAACTAAAGCAATGCGGGTATCTTTTGACATCCATTCACCCACTTCGCGTCCTCCTTGAATTAAATTATTAACTCCTTCTGGTACATTATTTTCTTTAAATACTTTGGCAATGATATTTTGAATGGCATTACCACATAAAGGTGTTTTTTCACTAGGCTTCCAAACAGTAACATTGCCACAAACCCAGGCAAGTGCAGCATTCCAACTCCAAACCGCTACTGGAAAATTGAAGGCTGAAATAATACCCACAATTCCTAATGGATGCCATTGTTCATACATTCTATGCGAAGGTCTTTCACTGTGCATAGTAAGTCCGTATAGTTGTCTTGATAATCCTACTGCAAAATCGCAGATATCAATCATCTCTTGTACTTCTCCTAAACCTTCTTGTAAACTTTTTCCCATTTCATAACTTACCAACTGACCTAATGCCTGTTTTTCTTTTCTTAAGGCATCGCCCATTTGACGAACCACTTCTCCTCTTTTTGGGGCTGGCCAATTTCTCCATTCTAAAAATGCAGCCTGCGCTGTTTTAATAATTTTTTCATACGCTTCTTTATCTGTGCTTATAACAGCTCCAATTTCTTTATTATCCACTGGAGAAGAAGAAACAATTATTTCACCTTTACTAGTTTGCCAAATAGTACCTGTTGAACTTCCTTCGTTTTTCTTTTGCAATTGCAGTTCTTGTAAAAATTCCATAGTTGTATAATTTATAAATTAGCCTTTCATTTTATCAATAAGACTAGTCGTTGAAAAACCCTCTACAATGGGGTTGATAATAACTTTACCGCCATTCGCAATTACTTCTTTACCACCTACTACTTGCTCAATTGTATAGTCGCCACCTTTTACAATTACATCGGGTAGTAATGCTGTTATTAATTCAAGTGGTGTTTCTTCTTCAAAGATAACCACTGCATCAACCACTATTAAATTGGCAAGCACAATGGCCCTGCTGGCTGTATTATTAATGGGGCGGCTAGGGCCTTTTAATTTTCGAACACTTGCATCGCTGTTTAAACCTACTATTAAATAATCGGCTTCCCCCGCCGCCTGCGTTAACGAAAATAAATGACCCGGGTGTAAAATATCAAAACAGCCATTGGTAAAAGAAACTTTCTTACCTGTTACTTTTAAAGCAGCCATTATAGTTTTGGCAGTGGCAATAGTCATTATTTTTTTTTCAATAGCGTCTACCGTTTGCATCTTAAATTTTTTGCTTGTTGAATAATGGAAGTGCAATTAAAGCAATGCCTCCTAAAACTAAAATAATTATGAATTGTGAAAACCATTGCAAAGTGCCATTGGCTAATCCTAAAGTATAATCCACTCCGTTTAATTCTAAAACTTTTGCCATAAAATAAGCATAAGCACCAATACCTCCTGGCGTTATAATCATACCAATACTTGCAAAGGCTAAACAGCTAATGGCTGTTTGAAAAGAACTTTCTGTGCCTTCTGTTGCATACAAGCCAACATAAGTGGCTAGCAAATACAAAAACCAAATGGCGAAAGAATAGAAGAAAAATAAATTATGTTTTTTTAATTTAGTCGCACTCATCACGCCTTCCCAAACACCTGCAATTATTTTTTTAATAGTAAGTATTGCATTTTGCATTTTTGATTTGAAAAACCAAAACGCTGCGATGGTCGCTAAAAGGATAACAGCTATAATGATATAAGTAGTTTCATTGCTTCCGCTTGCATCTCCTGCAACTTTTCCATAAGCTTTGAATTGATTCCAGCCAGCTTCCACCACACTGAATTGAAGGGTAAGGGCTAGTAAAAAAATGAGTCCTAGGCTAATGACATCAAAGGCCCTTTCTGCCACAATGGTGCCTACAATTTTTTCAGCAGGCACTTTCTCGTATTTAGATAGTAGGGTGCACTTTAAAACCTCTCCTAATCTTGGAACGGCCAGGTTAGCCAAATAGCCAATTAAAACTGCTAAAAATGTATTGATAATGGAGGGTTTGTATCCTAGAGGTTCCATAATCAAACGCCATCTTAAAGCACGCAATAAATGCGAGAGTGAAAGTATGAGTCCAACAGGTAAAATGAACCAGAATTTTGACTTTTGTAAGGCAATGGTAAACTTGTCCCATTCTTGTGGGGGAATCTGGTGTAAACTCCACCAAATCAATAAAATGCCTATGAAAAAGAAGAAGGCTATTTTTAAGAATTTACTCATTGGTAATGCAGTTAAACAATTCTCTGCAATTTACAACCAAATGTCTACAAATGAAGGGGGGGGAGAGGGTATTTATTAGTCTTTTTTGTTGTTTCTTAAAGTGCTTACAATTACGTACCTTCGCACACTCAAACAAAGAATTGAGTTAAACCAAAAGGAATGTCTGAAAAAAAACGAATCTTATATATCGCCACAGAAATGTCGCCCTATTTAGAGCTGACCGAGTTTGCTGAGGTAATTAATAAGCTCGCTATAAAAAGCAACGACAGTGGATTAGAAGTTCGTTGTATCATGCCTCGTTTTGGTGTGATTAATGAAAGAAGACACCGTTTACATGAAGTGGTTAGACTTTCAGGAATTAATGTTCAATTGGACGGAGACGACTATCCCTTACAAATTAAAGTGGCTTCTTTGCCGAATGCCCGTTTACAAGTATACTTTTTAGAAAACGAAGACTTTTTCAAGCGCAAGCAAATTTTTCATGACGAAACTGAAAAATGGTTTGATGACAATGCATTGAGAACTATTTTCTTCTGTAGAGGTGCTTTGGAAACAGTGAAAAAATTTGGATGGCCTCCAGATATTATTCATTGTAGTGGTTGGATGACTGGTTTAATTCCAGCTTATATTAAACATGCCTACAAGAAAGAGCCTGTTTTCTCTAATGCTAAAATCGTATATACGATTGGTCAAAATACATTTGAAGAAAAGTTCAATAAAGATTTATTAACAAAGGCTATTATCAACACCAATATTAAAGACAAAGATTTAGAACCTTTCAAGGATTTAAATAATGCTGCTTTATTTAGAGGTGGTGCTACCTATGCTGATGCTATTACTTTTGGATCAGATATTATTGATAAAAAATTAGTATCAGAATTTTCTGCTGTGAAAGGAAAAAAAGTAGTTCCTTTTAACGGATGGGACTCCGATTTAACAGAGTATTTAGATTTATACAACGAACTTGCATCTAAGTAAAGACAAATTAAATTCATGGTATCAAATTACACAATAAGAATATTTATTATATCTCTTTTTTCAACGCTGTTTTTTTCGGCTTGCACTAGAATTGGCAGTTCGGAATTAGGTCTTGGTTTACTTCCTTCAATGGATGCTTATAATACAAAAGATACCACACTCGATGTAATTACCGAAACTTTGGAAAGAACAGATTCAATGAGGGTCTACTTATCAGACGATCAAGTGCTAGGAAATATCACCAGCGATCCTATTTTTGGAACCACGAATGCTTCTATGTATTTTCAAGTGGTGCCTAGTTTTTTCCCATTTTTTATTGCAGGTAGTAAAGATAGTTTAGTCGTTGACTCAGCTATTTTAATTTTATCTTATAAAGGTTTTTATGGCGATACCACAAAGCCTGTAAAAGTTCAATTAAAAAGAATTAGTGCAGCTACACCTTTGGATGCGTATAAATTATATGCCTCTAATTATCCAGAGTTATACAATTTTAAAACCGATCAAAATTTAGGAGAGACTACTGTCGATTTTGCTAAAATAGGAGATTCTTTAATTACACAATTTGAGGCTTCCAGAAATACCATCCGTATTAAATTGTCTAAAAGTTTTGCTACTCAATTTTTAAAAGAATTTGATTCTAATAATGCTTATAGAAGTGATACTACTTTACGTGCGTATTTTCCAGGGTTTGCATTAACGGCAGATGAGTCCACTAATAAAAATGTATTACTAAAAATTAATTTACTAGATTCTAATACTAAATTGGCGCTTTATTATAATACCAATGCAACTGCTACTAATTCAACTGCTCCAAGAGATACAGCAGTGGTTAACTTTAAGTTTAGTATTTATAGTAATGGAAATGTCAATTTTATAAAGCGTAATAGAAATGGCGCTGAAATTGCTAAACATATGGATAAAGTGGCCAATGATTCATTGGTCTATGTGCAAACCAGTCCAGGTACCATGGTTAAAGTTAAAATACCAGGTATAAAGAATTTTGCGAATAAAATTATACACCGTGCTGAATTAATTGCCGAGCAAGTGCCCGATGCTGCTGGAGCAGGTAGTTTAGAATCTAAATTTTTACCTCCTAGGTATTTGTTCTTAGGAACCTACGATTCTGTTTCAAAGAATTTTGGCAATGTGCCTAACGATTTTGCAGGTACCACCAACGCTAGCTCTTTTACGCAGTTTGGAGGTAAATTAATTTATAAGTCTATTGATGGCTATGATAATATAGCTTCTTATACCTTTAATATAAGTAGATATGTGCAAGGAGTTGTCTCTAGAAAAGACTCTCTATTCGATTTTCGAATCATTGCCCCAGTGAATGACTCTATTACTTTAGTACCCCCTTATCCTTATAATAAAGAAGCCACTGTACAGGACTATCTCACCACCGCTATTGGTAACCAAGCTGCTACTGGACGTGTTGTTTTAGGAGGAGGAAGTAGAAAGAAGTTTAGAATGAGGGTACGTATCTATTATTCCGATTTATAGAACAATTTATTGCTTTAATTAATATATTTGCACCTTACAATAAACATCTAAATAAAACAATATGCCATATTTATTTACCTCAGAAAGCGTTTCTGAAGGACATCCAGACAAAGTAGCCGATCAGATTTCTGACGCTTTAATTGATAACTTTTTAGCATTTGACCCTCAGTCAAAAGTAGCTTGTGAAACTTTAGTAACAACTGGTCAAGTAGTTTTAGCAGGTGAAGTAAAATCTAAAGCTTATTTAGATGTACAAACTATTGCGAGAAATGTAATTAAGAAAATTGGTTACACGAAGAGTGAATACATGTTTGAAGCAGATAGTTGTGGTGTGCTCTCAGCAATACATGAGCAATCTGCCGATATCAACCAAGGAGTAGATAGAAAGAAAAAAGAAGAGCAAGGTGCTGGTGACCAAGGTATGATGTTTGGTTATGCGACCAATGAAACAGAAGACTACATGCCACTAGCTTTAGACTTAGCACACAAAATTCTAATTGAATTAGCTGCACTAAGAAGAGAGAACAAGGCTATTAAATATTTACGTCCCGATGCAAAGTCTCAAGTAACCCTTGAGTACAATGACAAAAACGAGCCAGTAAGAATTGACGCTATTGTTGTATCAACTCAGCACGACGATTTTGATGCAGAAGCGAAGATGTTAGCGAAAATTAAAAAAGATATTATCGAAATTTTAATCCCAAGAGTAAAAGCAAAATATAAGAAATACGCTAAGTTGTTTAATAACAATATTACTTATCATATTAACCCAACAGGTAAGTTTGTGATTGGTGGTCCACATGGTGACACTGGTTTAACAGGCCGTAAAATTATCGTAGATACTTACGGTGGAAAAGGTGCTCACGGTGGTGGTGCATTCTCTGGAAAAGATCCAAGTAAAGTAGATAGAAGTGCGGCTTATGCTACACGTCATATCGCTAAAAACTTAGTTGCAGCTGGTGTTGCTGACG
>JABMML010000052.1 GCA_013205585.1 Chitinophagaceae bacterium
ATCGTATAAGCGTAATTGCCATTCAATTTTACATCCACTTCATAATCGGAATAAGTAAATGATTTAAAATTTTTGAGCTCAGGAGCAAGATGGTGGTCTAAATACCCTTTGATCCCACCTTCGTCCTTACCCCCTTCAAACACTCTTGCACCTGGTAAGAAAAGAGATGCAACTCCCGTGGTGTCAAGCTTTTCTATTTTGCTTTTGTAAGTATTGAGAACCTTTACTACTGCTTCTCTGTCGTTTTGAGCTGAAGCGGTGAAGGCAATGAATAGTGCTGTAAAAATGAGTAGAACATGTTTCATACTTTGTAGTTTAGATTTAGAATATAATTTCATTCGGTGTTTTGCAAATAATGATTCAATCAGGCTATCGATAATTGTTTGTCGTCAAAGTAATGCAGACTTTTGTTTTAGGCGTTTCGTTGTTTAAAAATAGTTTTTTTCTTTTAAAAATAATTGTCTTGTTATTTTGAGTTTTAAGTTTTCTTAGGTCTGAATAACCCCTACATTGTAACGCTCCGTAATAGGAGCATGATTAGCAGCTTCTATTCCCATGCTCACTATTTTACGCGTTTCTGCAGGATCAATTACACCGTCCACCCAAAGCCTTGCTGCTGCATAATAAGGACTTAATTGTTCGTTGTATTGTTTCAATATTTTATCCAATAATTCCTTCTTTTCTTCTGCCCCAATTGCAAAACCTTTTGATTTCAAAGCTGCTTCTTGTATTTGCAATAAAGTATTACCCGCTGCAGTACCACTCATAACAGCCATTTGAGCGGTTGGCCAAGCATAGATAAGGCGTGGGTCATACGCTTTTCCGCACATAGCATAATTACCTGCTCCATAGCTATTTCCAACAATAAAGGTAAACTTTGGTACCACTGAATTAGCCATCGCATTGACCATTTTAGCCCCGTCTTTTATGATTCCTCCTTGTTCCGATCTGCTTCCCACCATAAAGCCCGTTACATCTTGAAAAAAAACCAAAGGGATTTTCTGTTGGTTACAATTCATTATAAATCGAGCAGCTTTATCGGCCGAGTCACTATAAATAACGCCTCCCATTTGTAGTTCTGTTTTGCCACCAGGTTTTTTTGCTTTAACAATTTCTCTTTGATTAGCAATTATTCCCACAGCCCAACCATCTATACGAGCCAGCCCACAGATAATACTTTTCCCATACTCTTTTTTATATTCCTCTAGTGAACCTTCGTCAACGATAGTTTCCAATACTAAAAGCATATTGTATGGCTTAGTTCTATCTAAGGGCACAATTTTATATACTTCCTCAGGATTAATTTTGGGAAGAACTGCTTCTTTTCTATCAAAGCCAGCCATTGTATTATGCCCAATTTTATCTATTACATTTTTTATTGCATCTAAACATGCGTTGTCGTTTGGATATTTATTATCTGTAACGCCTGATATTTCAGAATGGGTAGATGCTCCCCCTAAAGTTTCAGCATCCACATTTTCGCCAATGGATGATTTTACCAAATAGGAGCCTGCTAAATAAACTGAACCTGTACCTTCCACAATAAAGGCATAATCTGACATAATCGGCAAATAGGCGCCCCCAGCAACACAACTTCCCATGATTGCTGCTAACTGGGGTATTCCCATGGAAGACATTCGTGCATTATTTCTGAATATGCGACCAAAATGCTCTTTATCTGGGAAAATTTCATCTTGCATTGGCAAATAAACACCCGCTGAATCAACTAAATAAATAATAGGAAGCCTGTTTTCCATCGCAATTTCTTGTGCTCTTAAATTTTTCTTTCCTGAAATTGGGAACCATGCCCCGGCCTTTACGGTGGCATCATTTGAAACAATCACACATAGCCTGCTTTTAACATACCCTAATATACAAATTGCACCTCCATTAGGACAGCCACCTTCTGCTTCATAAAGGCCATCTCCAGCAAACTTCCCTATTTCAACATATTCTGTATTTGAATCCAATAGATAAAATATTCGTTCCCAAGCAGTTAGTTTTCCTTTTTCCTTGTGTTTTAATATTTTTTCAACACCTCCGCCCAGTTTCAGTGTTTCAGTTTTATTGTGTAAAAGTTCTAAAAGCTCAATCATTTTATTTGTGTTTCAATTATGACTTAATTATTAAATTAGTACTCTTTTTAAAATTGCCAGCAATTGGATAAAATTATTCTTTATTATTAAATAAAAATTTATTAAATATAGTTGATTAAATCCTGTTATTCCTCAAATAGGAGTAAATTGTAAAAGTATAAAATAAATAGAGATTTTTATTTTAAATAAGAATCAATTCAACAATTAATAATAGTAACAATGGACCAGGATATGGACTTAATAAGGCAGAGTGCTAAAGATTTTGCAGAAACACATATAAGACCAATGGTGATGGTTTGGGACGAGGATCAAACCTTTCCATTAGATCTTTTTAAAAAACTAGGTACACAAGGCTTTATGGGCATCTTGGTGCCTGAGCAATACCAAGGATCTGGACTGGGCTATCAAGAATATATAACCATCTTGGACGAAATATCTAAAGTTTGTGGTTCAATTGGTTTATCTGTAGCTGCTCATAACTCACTTTGTACCAATCATATTTTAAGTTTTGCAAACGAATCTCAAAAACAAAAATATCTTCCTAAATTGGCAACTGGTGAATGGATTGGTGCTTGGGGACTTACAGAAACGGCTTCGGGCTCTGACGCAGGAGGCTTGGCAACTGTGGCTAAAAAAGAAGGCGATTATTATATTTTAAACGGGTCTAAAAATTTTATAACACATGCCATAAGTGCACAGGTGTCCGTTGTAATAGCAAGAACTGGAGAAAAAGGAGATAGTCATGGTATGACTACATTTATTATAGAAAAAGGAACCGCAGGCTTTTCTTCTGGAAAAAAAGAAAACAAATTAGGTATGAGAGCATCTGAAACTGCTTGTTTATTTTTTGATAATTGTAGAATACATAAAGACCAAGTAATTGGTGAAGAAGGGGATGGATTTATTCAAGCTTTAAAATTGTTGGACGGGGGAAGGATTTCAATTGCCGCTTTATCATTGGGCATTGCAAAAGGAGCCTACGAATGTGCTTTAAAATATGCCAACGAAAGAGAACAATTTAATCAAAAAATATTTGATTTTCAGTCAGTTGGTTTTAAACTTGCAGAAATGGCCACTGATATTGAAGCATCAGAGCTTTTAACTAGAAAAGCAGGAATGCTCAAAGACAATGGAGAAAAAGTGACAAAGCTGAGTGCTATGGCTAAACTTTTTGCATCTGAAACCGCAGTAGAAGTATCTAATGAAAGTGTTCAAATTTTTGGTGGTTATGGTTTTACAAAAGATTTTCCTGCCGAAAAATATTTTAGAGATGCTAAGTTGTGTACGATAGGGGAAGGGACATCAAGTATACAAAAGATGGTCATTTCTAGAGAAATTAAGAAAGATGTTAAATAGAAATGAAATAGTGATAGTGGATTGTCCAAGGGATGCAATTCAGGGCATGAAAGAAATGATTTCTGCAGAAAAAAAAGCAAATCATATAAATAATCTTTTAAAAAGTAATCTTTTTGATTGCATAGATTTTGGAAGTTTTGTTTCCCCGCAAGCGATCCCCCAAATGGCTGACACAAAAGATGTTTTGGATAAATTAGTGCTAAATGAAACAAAGCTTTTAGCTATTGTAGTTAACGAAAGAGGGGTGTTAGAAGCTTGCAGTTTTGACAAAATTACGTATTTAGGCTATCCTTTTTCTATTTCAGAAGTATTTCAAAAGCGAAATACAAAATCCACTATGGAAGAGTCGTTTGAGAAACTGAAAAACATAGTTGAAATTTCAAAAAAGCATGCTAAAATTCCAGTGGTCTACATTTCGATGGCTTTCGGAAATCCGTATGGAGAAATTTGGAATATTGAATTGGTTTTTGAATGGATAAAAAAAATAGCTGACTTGGGTGTAGTTGAGTTTTCTTTGGCCGATACCACCGGCGAAGCCAATAATGTACAAATTAAAGAATTGTTTGAGGCCTGCATACAAAAATTTCCAAATATTCAAATTGGCGCACATTTTCATTCCGAAAAAACGAGTAGTTTGGATAAAATAAAAACTGCTTTTGAAGCGGGTTGTAGAAAGTTTGATGGTGCTTTTTTGGGCTTTGGAGGTTGTCCTTTTGCAAACAATGAAATGGTAGGTAATATTCCAACGGAAGATTTATTACGTTATTTTAATAGAGGAAGTAATGAACAAATTTTAGAATTACAAACTAGTTTTAAAAATATGATAGCATGAAATATAATTTTATCAAAACAAGTATAGAGCAACATATTTTTAAGTTGACTTTAGCAAGGCCTGAAAAAAGGAATGCCTTTACCCCAACAATGGTAAATGAAATAAGCCACGCTATTCTAGAAGCTAATAAAAACAAAACGGTACGTTTGGTTCTGATAAATGCGGAGGGGCCCGTCTTTTGTGCTGGGATGGATATGAAAACTTTTGAAAATCCTGAATTTGATATTTTAAATTCCGAAATACAGAATCAAAATATTTCTTTAGCAACAGCTATTGGTCAATTAAATAAACCCAGTATTGCAATTGTAGAGGGTGATGTGATAGCTGGTGGGTTCTTAATAATTTTAGAGTGTACTTATATTTTAGCAAATAAAGAAGCCAAGTTTTCTTTACCAGAAGTAAAAAGAGGTATTTTCCCATTTCAGGTTTTAGCTTCTTTAATAAAATATATACCACAAAATAAGGCATTAGATTTATGTATAACTGCCAAGGAAATCACTGCCAGCGAAGCAAAGGAGCTAGGTATAGTGTATGATTTTTTAGAGGGAGATAAGACCAATGAATTAATGAAAGCTATCATTAGTAATGCCCCCAAAGCAATTTATTCAGGTTTTGAAGCGCTTAAAAAATTAGGGAACTTGGCAGAGAAAGATAAATTACCTTATTTACTTCAAGCTTTAGAAGACTTAAAAAAAACAAGGGATTCTAAAGAAGGAATGGCAGCTTTTTTTGAAAAAAGAGTTGCAAATTGGTTGAATGAATAATTAACAATAATAGTTAAAACCACTGCGTGAGGAAAACACCCCCTAAATTCGACTGAATTCGGTTGATTT
Source organism: Chitinophagaceae bacterium (assembly GCA_013205585.1). Lineage (GTDB taxonomy): Bacteria > Bacteroidota > Bacteroidia > Chitinophagales > Chitinophagaceae > Sediminibacterium. The sequence goes on from JABMML010000052.1 coordinate 5,118, forward strand.
CGGTTTTGTGAAAACATAAC
>JABMML010000053.1 GCA_013205585.1 Chitinophagaceae bacterium
CCAATACAGAACTTAGAGAAAATAAAGTCTAATTGGTCTTCATTAGTAATTTGTCCCGTAATAGTGCCCAAATAATGTAAGGCCTGATTAATATCAATGGCTAGTAAATCGCCCGTGGCATTATTGGCAAGCCCCGTTTCAATATCTACAAGGGCATATAATAATTTTTTAAGCACAGTGGCATGTCTTGCATTGGTAACAATGGTACCTTCTTTGTTTAAGCCATCGCCCACTACTTTTTGTGTAAGCATGGTTCTTAAAGCTTCAATATTTTTTTTATCCTTGGCGGCAATAAATATAACATCTTTCAATACTTCATTGTTTTGTAAGGAAGGGTCAATACCCAAGTCTACTTTATTACCCACTAATATCATTTTATCATTGCCTATGGCTGTTTGCCAGTCAATAATTTGCTTTGCAGTAGTGGCACTTGCATCAAATAAAGCAATGACAATATCAGCTTGCTCTATTTTTTCAATACTTTTATCTATACCCATTTGCTCTATCCTATCGGAAGTGCTACTGCGTATACCCGCTGTATCAATTAATTTATACAATACACCTTCAATGGTCAAATACTCTTCTACTGTATCACGCGTGGTGCCAGGTATTTCACTTACAAGGGCCCTATGCTCATTTAATAATGTATTTAAAAGCGTCGACTTCCCTGCATTGGGTTTCCCTACAATGGCTACCTGTACTCCATTTTTAATAACATTACCTAGCTTAAAAGAGTCGTATAATAACTGTGTCTTTAATTGCAATTGCGCCACTAATTTTTCTAATTCTTTTTTATTGGCAAAGGCAACATCTTCTTGAGAAAAATCTAATTCTAATTCTATGAGTGCTGAAAATTTTATTAATTTTTCACGCATCACTTGTAAGTCGGAAGAAAAGCCTCCTTTTAAATTATATAATGCTGTTTTGCGAGAAGCCTCTGTATTACTAGCAATTAAATCGGCCACCGCTTCGGCCTGTGTTAAATCTAGTTTTCCATTTAAAAAAGCACGCTGGGTAAACTCACCGGGCTTTGCTAGCCTTGCTCCTTTTAAAATAAATAATTGTAGTAGGGAGTCTTGTATAAAAGGCGAGCCATGGCAGGATATTTCTACCACTTCTTCCCCTGTATATGACTTAGGCCCTTTATATAAGGTAACCACCACTTCATCTATCACTTGTAAGTCGTCGACAATTTTACCAAAGTGAACCGTATGCGAAGACTTTGCAGCTAAATTCTTTTTGGAAAATACGGATGCTACTAGCTCAATTGATTTTGGACCACTTAGTCTAATAACAGCAATAGCCCCTAATCCTGGAGGAGAAGCAAGTGCTAATATTGTATCGTTCCAAGTACTTAAATTTTCGCGCATAGAAAACAAAGGTAAACTTTATACTAGTAAAAAAAATCCCTCCCCGAAAGTTCGGGAAGGGATTAATAATTTATTAGAAAAGAGGATGGGCCTAATCTTCAGATACAATAAACACAATGGCTTGTCTATGGCGGTAAATTACATTACGACCATTTTGAACAGCTGGCTTCCATTTTGGTCCTCTAGTAATTACACGCACAGCTTCATCCTTTGTGCCATATCCAGGATCGTTCTCTGATTTTACATCACTGATAGAACCATCTCTAGCTACCACGAAAGAAATGACTACTGAGTATTTTCCAGCAGGTGCTCCATTTTCTACAGGTAAGTCTCTGTTTAAAGTTCTTTCCAAGTAGCGAACCCATCCTTGCTGTCCTCCAGGGAATTCAGCCGGAATTTGTACTACTGTAAAGATTTTATCAGTTTCTTCTGCAGGAGGCGCCACTACTGATTCAGAAGGTACTAAACCATCGTCTTTTATACCTTCTTGATTTACTGCACCAATTTTTACGTCTTCTAATTTTTCTACTTCCTTAATCTCATCTTCTTTTTTCACTTCCTCATCTTTTACGATTTTAGGAGGTGTAAATTTTGCCATTTCCACTTTTGGTGGTTCTTGCTTTGGCGGCGGAGGTGGCGGTGGCGGTGGCTTTTTTTCTTGAGTTACATCTGTTAAAGAAACATCTGAAACAATTATCTCAGTCTTAGACTTCTTTGCAGAATTAGAATAGATAGCGCTAGCTGCTAATAAAACTGCAAAAGCAAACATTCCAATCAAAGCCTTTTTAAGGCGATCATTGTATGTTTTTCTTAGCTCATAAGCACCATACTCCTTGAACCTTCCCTCAAAAATGAGGTCCAATATATTGGCGGTTAATATTTTATTTATGTCCATTGTTTAATGCTTTTAATTGCTAGAAGATTTTGCGTTTGCGTCTGATTTTTGAACCAATTGTTCTTCAATGTCAAAAATATCTACTAGTGCATATTTTTTTACCACGTTAATTGACATTTCATCTAAAATATCAATTACGTTTTTGTAATTGCATTTTGAACTTGGTTTAATAACAATCACTAAATCCTTTTCAGGATCACTTGGGTCTCGTGCAATACTTCTTACTTGCAGTTTCTTTTTCATGATTATTTCACGAATAGAATTTTCGCCATTATAAGATGCTGAAAGAAAATTAGAAGCGTCTGGCTTTAATTGACCTTCATAATAATATATGTGATTGTCATCTCCCATCAAGATGGTTAAAGCACCTGATTCCTTTGCCTTGTTTTGCTCTTCAGGTTTTACTTTATCATCAGGCAAAATCAACTTCATCGCTGTAGGTTGACTCATGGTAGTGGTAAAAATGAAAAAGGTAATCAAAAGGAAACCTAAGTCCACCATCGGTGTCAAATCGACACGCGTAGATAATTTTTTTCCTTTTTTGACCCCTGGTCCTTTCTTTTTGTGTCCCCCACCCGAGGTATCTAATTCTGCCATAGTAAATAGCTTTTAATTAGTTTATAATTTAGTTTTCCTGTTTTTCTCCACTCATGGATTTATTGTACAATTCTGAACCTGCTGGTGCATTTTCAGGATTGGTCACCATTTGGAATTTCTGAATACCGTTTCTCTTAAATGCAGTAAGTACATTTTTAAATGATGGATACTTAGCAACGTTATCTCCTTTTAACAAGAGATCCATTTTAGCACCTGCATAAGCTTCATTTACTACTTGCATCCAAACGATCAACTCATTATCTGTACTATCCTTACATGGAATGCCAGGAAGTTGGTCTCCTTTTCTATTTTCTTCAGAGGTGGCTAAGAAAGATTTTAATCCGCTAAAAGAGGCACCCACAAAGCTTGCATTCTTAAAAGCAGTTACGTCAATTCCTAAATTTCTAGTTGCATTTAAAGAATTAGCGATGGTCTCTCTTTTTTGCTTATCATCTATTGTAAGAAATACTTTGCCGTCTTTATCAATGGTAACTAATACAAAATCCTTGTTAGGAGCAACTTTAGAAGACACCGAACTTGGTGTTTCTACTGCTATTGCTTCAGAAGGTTTGAACTTCGTTGTTAAGATAAAGAAAGACAATAAAAGGAAGGCTACATCGCACATGGCTGTCATGTCGATAAAGGTACTCTTACGAGGTAATTTGGCTCTACCCATTGTATAGTCTTTTAAATTTTAAGGATTTGAGTCCTTAATTATTAATAATGTTTATTACTACTAGTTTATTACTACTAAATATTACTATTTGTAGTTAGCAGCGAAGCTTTGAGTTAAAGTAAATCCAGACTCATCGATACCATATGTAATTCCGTCAATTCTTGTAGTAAAGACGTTGTACATAATAATAGCGACAGCTGAAGTACCAATACCTAAGGCAGTATTATACAAGGCCTCAGAGATACCTTGAGATAATTCACGTGCAGCTTCTCCACCACCTTCTTCTCCTAATTTAGAGAAAGAACGAATCATACCTAATACCGTACCGAACAAACCTAATAAGGTTGCTACTGATGCCAGAGTTGATAAGAATACTAAATTCTTTTCTAACATAGGTAATTCTAAAGCGGTTGCTTCTTCGATTTCCTTTTGAATATTTAATACTTTTTGATCAGTATCTAATTCTGTATTAGATATCATCTCTTTGTACTTAGTCAAACCAGACTTCATTACATTACCTACAGAACCTTTTTGCTTATCGCATTCTGCAATGGCTTTGTCTACTTCTTTGTTGGCTAATTGGAATTGTACTTTACGGATGAACTCAGTAATATTACCATTACCTGCAGCTTTTCTAATAGTTAATAATCTTTCAATAGCGAAGGTTAACACGATTAAAAAGCTACCAATCAAAATAGGCACAACAATACCACCTTCATACATTTTTGTAAATGTACCTAATGGTCCTTTATGTGATGGCCAGAATCCACCATTAGGGTCTGGGTTAGTAAAATTACTTGCATTACCCAACACAAAACGCCAGATAACATATCCTGATACGATACAAGCGATTGGTGCTAAAGTTGCAATCAAGTTTCCGCCTCCTTGCGGCTGTGCTGTTTTCTTAGAAGCAGCTGTTGCAGTTGATTTAATCTCAGCCATGATTCAATTGATTTTTGGTTTTAAATAAAAATATATTAAAGAAATTATTCCTTTTAGCTATTTGTTAGATTCACTTAAATCTTTACTTCATAGTTTCTAAGGGCTTACAAAATAAGTAATTTATTGGTTGAAACAAACTTAGAGTGTTAATTTTTAAAAAAATTATTTAAACTAACTTCCGTTGGCAAAAAACCATTTATATTCACAAGCCCAATTATAATAATAATTAAAATATAATATGAAAAAAAACCTCCTCCTTTCAGCACTACTGTCCATAGGGTTCTTATCCCTATTGGCACAAAAATCAGATACCACAGGCCTGAGCGCTGGTCCTAAAAAAGAAACACCATCTAAACCAGGCCCAAAAGCCTTTGCAGATATTATAACCAAGAAGGCCATTAGCCAGAAAGGGGTGTTTAGCGTTCATTTTCAAGATGATAAGTACTTTTTTGAGATCCCAGACAACCTTTTAGGCCGAGAATTAATTGCTGTTACCCGCTTTACGAAAGTGGCAGCAGGTGCCTCTAAATATGGGGGTGAGGTAGCTAATGAGCAAACCCTTCAGTTTGAAAAAGGCCCAGGACAAAGAATTTTCATGCGTGTGGTCACCTTAATTAATAGGGCCGATTCTACCCAAACTATTGCCAAGGCGGTTAAAAATTCGAATTTAGACCCCATTGTAGCGGCCTTTGATATTAAAGCCTATGGCAAGGACTCTACTAGTTCTATAATTGAAGTGACCGATTTTTTTAAAGGCGATAACCAAGCCGTTAGTTTGAGTAGTGCTTCCAAAAGAACCTTTAGCTTATCTGGCCTAGCTTCTGATAGATCCTACATAGAAAGTATTAAAACCTATCCTACGAATATTGAAGTAAAAACCGTAAAAACCTACTCTGCAAGTGTTGGTGGGGCTGGTCCAACAGCTTTACCTGGGGGGCCTGGTATTCCTGCTGCACAAAACGCAGGGGCTATAACATTAGAATTAAACACTTCTATATTATTACTTCCGAAAGTACCTATGAATAGACGCTTGTTTGATTCGAGAGTAGGTTATTTCGCAGATAATTTTACTGTTTATTCAGATGATCAACAAAAAGTAGATGAACAGACTTTTGCTGTTAGATATAAATTAGAGCCCAAGCCAGAGGATATGGAGAAGTATAAGCAAGGCATTTTAGTAGAGCCTGCAAAACCAATTATCTATTATATCGATCCTGCTACACCTAAAAAATGGGTGTCTGGTTTAATTGAAGGAGTGAATGATTGGAATGTTGCTTTTGAAAAAGCAGGATGGAAAAATGCGATTCAAGGAAAAGAGTGGCCGAACGATAGTACCATGAGTTTAGAAGACGCACGCTTTTCAGTAATACGCTACTTTGCTTCTGATATTGAAAATGCATACGGACCTCAAGTGCATGATCCAAGAAGTGGTGAAATTTTAGAAAGCCATATTGGTTGGTATCATAATATCATGAAACTACAACACGATTGGTATATGATTCAAACTGGCGCTGTCGATCCTTCAGCTAGAAAAATGACATTGGATGATAGCTTAATGAGTAAATTAGTTCGTTTTGTTTCTTCTCATGAAGTGGGTCACACTTTAGGACTTAGACATAATATGGGTAGTAGTAGCAAAACGCCAGTGGAGAAATTAAGAGATAAAGAATGGTTGGCTAAAAATGGACATACCGCTTCTATTATGGACTATGCACGTTTTAATTATGTTGCACAACCAGAAGATGGTATTACACAAAATGAATTATTTCCACATGTAGGCGCTTACGATAAATGGGCCATCCAATGGGGTTATACCTACACTGGCTTGACTGATGTGGAAGCGGATAAAAAAGTAAATAATAAATGGATTGTAGAGAACTTAAAAAATAATCCGCGCTTATGGTTTGGTGGAGAAGGGCGTGGCGATGATCCGCGTGCGCAAACGGAAGACCTAAGTGATAATGCAGTAGTGGCCGGCGAATACGGTATCAAAAATTTAAAAAGAATTTTAGCCAACTTGCCCGCTTGGACAAAAGAAGAAGCAGACAAATACGAGAACTTAGCTGATATGTATATACAGTTGTCAGGTCAATTTAGTAGATACATGGGCCATGTTGCCAAAAATATAGGCGGTGTCTATGAAACATTTAAAAGTGTAGAAGAGCAAGGCGATGTGTATACAGCTACTCCGGTAGCAATGCAAAAAGCTGCGATGGCTTTTTTACAAGCTCAATTATTTACCACGCCTAAATGGTTATTAGATTATTCTATTTTAAATAAAATAAACAACCCAGCTGCGAATGAGCGTGTTCAAAATATTCAAACCAATATTTTAAAAAGCTTATTAGATAAAGGACGTTTATTAAGACTTAATACTTCGTACACACGTTTTGGTAATGCTAGTTATGCATTACATGATATGATGGAAGATACAAGAAAGGGATTGTTTAACGAATTGACTACTCAAAAGCCAACAGATGTATTTAGAAGAAATTTACAAAAGACCTATGTAGGCCAATTAGAAGATTTAATCAACCCTCCTACAATGAGCTTAAGTGCAGCGACTCCATTTAGAGCAGCGCCTGTTGATATTGAAAATACAGATGTAGTGTCTGAAGCAAAAGCACAATTGAAAAAATTAGTCGCTGCTTTGAAAGCTAGTACAAGTGCTGATGCAGCTACACAAAATCATTATGTAGATTTACAAGACAGAATTAAAAAAGTATTAGATCCTAAATAAGGTATACTATTTAAAC
>JABMML010000054.1 GCA_013205585.1 Chitinophagaceae bacterium
AAAGCATTAATAGTTTGGATGTGAAATTACATTCCACCTTAATTGCCAATGCTGCCAAAAATGTGAATGCTACTGTAGTGGTTTTTGCACATAATATAAATGGTAGGGCAATTGCTCCAGCAGTAGCTGTAAAATTAGAGGCGGGTTTAGTAAGCGGCGCCTCAAGTTTACCCAATACAGAAAATGGTTTTGTAGTTACTAAAACAGTTTTTTCTGGCAAAGCCTTTGCATCTATTCAAATTGAAACGCCTATTAAAGTCATTGCAATTAATCAAAATAGTTTTGGCGTAGTAGCTTATGATAATTTAGCAACTGTAGAAGAAATGAATATTCCGGTACCTGCCGCTTCCATTAAAATAACTAAACTAGAAAAAATAGAAGGTGAGATTCCATTAACAGAAGCTAGTTTAGTAGTAAGTGGAGGCCGTGGTTTAAAAGGACCTGAACATTGGGGTATTTTATTAGACCTAGCTAAATCTCTAGGAGCTTCTACCGCTTGTAGCCGCCCTGTATCAGACTCAGATTGGAGACCTCACCATGAACATGTGGGTCAAACGGGTATTCAAATTGCGCCTAACTTATATATAGCCATTGGTATTTCAGGAGCTATTCAACATTTAGCAGGAGTGAATAGAAGTAAGACCATTGTGGTTATTAATAAAGACCCAGAAGCACCGTTTTTTAAAGCAGCCGATTACGGAGTCATTGGAGACGCCTTTGAAGTAGTACCAGCCCTCACTTCAGCTATTTTAAAAATGAAGTCAACCGCATAGCATAATTATTTAACTTTGTGAGAGCAAAGTAAACCTATGCAGAAAATTGAACTTGAAATAGTGGCTTTATCACATAGCATCACCCAATCTAACTCCTATGCAGTTATTTTAGGAGAGGTGAACGGGCTGCGCCGACTACCCATTGTCATTGGTGGCTTCGAAGCCCAGGCCATTGCTGTGGCACTTGAGAATATGCACCCTTCTCGCCCACTCACGCACGACTTAATGAAAAATTTTATGACTGCCTTTGATATTCAATTACAGGAAGTATATATATGTGATTTACAAGAAGGTATTTTTTATTCTAAATTAGTTTGCTTTACCGCCAATGACACTATTGAAATTGATAGCAGAACTAGTGATGCACTTGCCTTGGCAGTTCGTTTTGGTTGCCCTATATATGTGTACTCCAATATTTTGGAACAAGCAGGTTTAGAAAACGAAAACGCAGAGAAAAATATTACGCCCACTAAAGTTGCTGCAGAACCAGTGGCCAACGATTTAACAAATATGTCTTTAGTTGAATTAAATAAATTATTACAAGAAGTTTTAGAACAGGAAGACTATATCCGCGCTATTGATATTCGCGATGAAATCAATAAGAAAACTGCGCAAAAGAAATCATAGCTAATGATTCAATTTTCTCCTTGCAAAATTAATTTAGGCTTGTCTATCTTAGAAAAAAGAGCAGATGGTTTTCATGCATTAGAAACTGTATTTTACCCCCTAGCCTTGCATGATATTGTAGAGGTAGTTCCAGAAAAATCATTCAAATTTTCCCATACCGGCATTTCTATTCCAGGTGATACTTCTAATAATTTATGCGTTAAAGCCTACCAATTATTAAAAGCCAATTTTCCCCAAATAAGTGGTGTTCAAATACACTTACATAAAAATATTCCTATGGGTGCGGGTTTAGGAGGCGGCTCTGGCGATGGAACGACTGTTTTAAAAATAATCAATACTTTATTTAATTTAAATTTATCCAAAGAACAACTACTCAACTTCGCTGCAAGTTTAGGAAGTGATTGTCCTTTTTTTATTTTTAACGAAGCCTGCCATGCTACTGGCAGAGGTGAAATACTGGAGCCCATAGCTATTGATTTAAGTAATTATACTATTGCACTCATACATCCTGGTATTCATATTGCTACGTCTTGGGCATTTCAACAATTAAGCCCTTGTGTAAAAGAAAAATCTATTGCAACTATTATTAAGCAACCCATTGAAACTTGGAAAACTGAGTTAATCAATGATTTCGAAGCCCCTGTTTTCAAAGCGCACCCCTCATTAGAAGCATTCAAAAATAATTTGTACGGGCAAGGAGCCATTTATGCAAGTATGAGTGGTTCGGGTAGTTCAATATTTGGCAT
>JABMML010000006.1 GCA_013205585.1 Chitinophagaceae bacterium
CTTGTAAGGCAGATGCTCTAAACCAACTGAGCTATGCCCCCTTTTGAGGATTGCAAAAATAAGGTTCAGAAGGGAAATACCCAAATAAATGGTGATTTAATTTAATTGTACAGCAGGAAGCCTAGTGGATTGACTATCATAAATAAAAAGCTCCACTATTTCATAGTTCCAGTACTTACTTAAAGGCGATTTATCCAAGATATCTTTAACTTCTTTTTTGGTATTGGCATTTATCGTAATCCATGAATTTTGTACTTCCATGCTTACAGCATAAGTATCTATGATACCCTTATTCAATAAATAATTGATATAAGTACGATGAGGTGGTACTAAAGACATAAAGTCCTCATCCATTTCAAAAGATATAATAGCTTGGAATTTTTTCATATTCTATATAAACTTATATTAAACTTTTACTAAGGTACATTAAGTATTGAAAAATAAAAATGATTTTTATGAAATACGATAATACCCAATTCTTCCACCCCCGCCAGCTAAAAAAACTGCTTTTATACTAGGTTGTTTACGAACTACATGGAAGCTTTCAGTTGATATTAAATCCCAATTTTTACCTTTGTTCATTGAAATATCTACTCCCGATGTACCGCATGCTATTAAAATGGTATTAGTAATATATTCAACCCCAGATCTATATCCATTAGGTAAACCAGCAAGCTCATCTATTTTCCAATAAGGTATTTTTTCAGACTGCCATTTTTGATTGGAATTTGGCTTTATAAATAATTTCAATCCCACTGCATTTTGTAAACGACTAGTATCGTTCATAAAATCGCCTCCTACTATCATTATATTATTTCCATTGGGAGAAATGGCCATACTATTGGCGCCCGTCGATGTTCCGCCTTGAAGGATAGGAATATCTAAGGCTTCTCCATTTATCCATAATCTTGATCTTAGTCCTCCTGAAACTAAAAAATCTTCTTTACTAAGTTGTGTAATATTAGAACCACTTGATGCAAAAAAAGCTTCCCCTTTTTCTAATGGCGTTTTAAAATAAGAAGAAGGAATTTCATTCCAATTTTCTCCTTTATCTACTGTGCTTAATAAAAATATATGATTACTAATTGGATCTCCTACTACTAAACCATTAGAGGCATCTTTAAAATGAATGGCATCTAGGAACATTAGCGTATCGGCATTTTCATATACTTTATACCAAGAAGTTCCGCCATCTTTTGTTTTTAATATGATAGCAGGTGCGGCTACAGCAACTATGATAGCCTCTTTATCATCCCAGGCATGAATGGATCTAAAATCCCTGGTCTCATAGCCTTTAACTTGCATCCACTCAAAATCGGTTCCACCATTTACCGATTTAGCAATACTTCCTTTAGATCCACTAGCCCAAATAGTATTTAGGTAGGGTACAGCTAAACCTCTAATGCTTACTCCTTTTTTCTGAGTAAGTATTTTTATGGAATTATTACCCGAATTTTGCGCAAAGCTATTTTGATATAAAATTAAAAAAGCTAATAAAGCAATGAAGGCTTTTTTCATTGGAATGTAATTTAATGACTTAAAGATACGATATGATACCTTATTGGATGAGTAGAACTCAATTAATGTTAGGAGACGAAAAGGTGGAAAAACTAATGAGCAAAAATGTACTTATTATTGGACTTGGAGGTGTGGGAGGTATTTGTGCAGAAATGATTGTGAGAGCCGGCATTGGGAAAATGACTATTGTAGATAATGACACTATTGATGCTAGTAATATTAATAGACAAATTCCAGCGCTTCATTCCACGATCAAAAAATCAAAAGCGCAGGTTTTGGCTGCAAGATTATTGGATATTAATCCCCTTCTAGGATTGACAATAGTAGAAGCATTTGTGGAAGACGAATCAATGATTGCTTTAATTGAAAAAGAGCCCTGGCATTATGTGGTAGATTGTATTGATACTTTATCTGCTAAAGTAGATTTAATAAAAGGATGTATGGATAGAAAATTAAACATTGTAAGTTCAATGGGTGCTGGTGGAAAACTTGATCCTTCACAAATTAAAGTCACCGATTTAGCCAAAACCTATGAATGTAATTTAGCGCGCTATGTTAGAAAGCGTTTACAAGCACTAGGAATTAAAAAAGGCTTAAAAGTGGTGTTTAGTTCTGAAAAGCCCGACCAATCTCGTATCATTGAAACGGAGAATGCATATCCCAAGAAGTCCATTATTGGAACTTTAAGCTATATGCCTGCTATTTTTGGCTGTACGGTGGCCTCAGTTGTGATTAGAGATTTAATGGCAATAGATTGATTTATAGCCCCATTTTCTTTGAAATCAGGCTTATTTTTCATTAAATTTGCAGCCTAAGAAAACAAGAGGTTCGGTAGCTCAGCTGGATAGAGCGTCATCCTTCTAAGATGAGGGCCATTGGTTCGAATCCAATCCGAATCACAAAGCCTCTCAC
>JABMML010000055.1 GCA_013205585.1 Chitinophagaceae bacterium
CTTTTTATGCTCCTACCATGGCCTTGATGATAGGCATTAGTACTTTATTAACTATTTATTTAGGAGGCTTAGAAGCATTGAAAGACCCAAGAAAAGTAGGCACTGTGATTGAGTTTGTGATTTATATTAACATGCTCACATTCCCAGTAAGTGCTATTGGCTGGACAGCGAGTATGATACAACGCGCAGCGGCTTCTCAAAAAAGATTAAATGAATTTTTATCCATCGTGCCTGTTATTTCTACAAAGAACACGAGCATAGTGCCCCCTTTAGAGGGAAATATCGAATTTAATAATGTTGGATTCGTGTATCCGCATTCAGGTATACACGCTTTGAACAATTTCGATTTAAAAATTAAAGCCGGGCAGAAGGTTTTAGTATTAGGAAAAACAGGTTCAGGAAAAACTTCTTTCGCTCAATTAATTACTAGAATGTATGAGACCAATACAGGTAGTATTAGTATTGATGGAGTGAATGTAAATAATATCAATACCCAACAACTCAGAAAAGAAATTGGCTATGTACAGCAAGATGTTTTTTTATTCAGCGATTCTATTGAAAATAACATACGTTTTGGGGTTGATGCATGTTTTACGAAAGAAGATTTAATGCATGCCACTCAAACGGCAAATGTATTAAATGAAATTAATAATTTGCCTAAACAATTTGAAACCCTGGTAGGAGAAAGAGGTACCACATTAAGTGGTGGTCAAAAACAAAGAGTAGCCATTGCGCGTGCCTTATTAAAGAAACCTAATATTTATATTTTTGACGACTGCTTAAGTGCGGTAGATGCCAACACAGAACAGATCATTTTGTCTAATTTAAAAAGCTATATTCAAAACAAAACGGCTCTTTTTATTACGCACCGCATATTTTATAGTTTCCAATTCGACCTTATTATTTACCTAGAGGACGGTAAAATTGCTGAAATGGGCACCCACGATAGTTTATTAGCTAAAAATGGCCTTTATGCCGAATTATACAAGGTTCAACAAACCCAAGAGCAACATTAATTTAACCTGAAAATTTTACTTTTTCAATAACATTTTATATTTTTAAGAATAATAATAAAGGAATATGGAACAGGAGAATTACGAAAATAACAACGACCGAAAAATTGAGAGTGTCTATAGTACCCGTGTGCGTGCTGGCAAGAGAAGAACTTATTTCTTTGATGTAAGAGCTACGCGTAGTAACGATTATTTTTTAACCATTACAGAAAGCAGAAAGCGTTTTGATAATAATGGTTATGACCGCCATAAAGTGTTTATTTACAAAGAGGACTTTAATAAATTTATAAAAGCAATCAACGAAGCTATTGATTTTGTGAAAACAGAATTAATGCCCGATTTTGACTTTGATGCGTTTAATCACGACGAACCATATAACCTGGAGGAGTCTAATGATGCTAATGCAGGAGCTAGACCAAATCCAATTAATGATAGAGATGCAGCTCCTTCTCAAGAACAACCGGTTCAAGCGAATACATCTGAGGTAAGAGTAACACCTCCTTTACCTATTAATACTGAAACAGCTTCACAAGAAACTCCAGACGATAAAGACCCAATAGAAATTACGGAGAAAAAACCCTTAGAAGCTAAAGATACTAAAGCAAGTGAAGGAGATAATTTAAGCGGGGAAGAAGTAGATAAATGGTAAGATAAAATTTACTTAATTATTTGTTGAAGTGCTTATAATTTTTTAAGCATCCATATATCACAACCACAGTGACCGCTATTGCCCAAGGCTTGGTTTAATTTTTCAAAGCCCACCTTTTCATAAATACTTACAGCTTTAGAAAGCTCAGGCATTGATTCTAAATACACCTGATCATATCCATTTGCTTTGGCCCATTCCATTGCTTTTAAAAGTAATTTTTTGCCAAGTCCTGTGCCTCTTGCTTTTTTATCTAAATATAATTTTACAAGCTCGCAAGTTTTTTCAGGTAAGGCTTCTGTGGGGAAAATACCACAACCACCTAAAATATTACCATTTTGTTCTGCTACATAATAGACAGAACCAGGGACTTTAAATAATTCAAATAAATGATCGGTACTAGGATCAAAATAAACAGTGCCTGGTTTATTTGCACCAAATTCTGTAAGCGCTGCTCTTATCACTGCAGCAATGGCTACATTATCAGAGGGCTCAATATTTCTTATATGAATGGCTTCAGACATTAAGCTTGTTTTTTCCAATTTTTATATTGGTTCATTAATCCGTTGGTAGAACTATCGTGGCTATTAATAGCTTCGTTATTTTCTAATTCAGGTAAAATTTTATTGGCAAGTTGCTTACCTAATTCAACACCCCATTGGTCATAACTAAATATATTCCATATTACTCCTTGTGTGAAAATTTTATGTTCATACAAAGCAATTAAAAAACCTAATGTAGAAGGCGTCATTTTCTTCACTAAAAAAGAATTGGTAGGTTTATTGCCTGCAAAAACTTTAAAAGGAGTTAGAAATTCAATTTCTTTTTCTGATTTTTTACTAGCAGTTAATTCAGCCACTACTTCCGCATTTGTTTTTCCATTTAATAAGGCTTCTGTTTGCGCAAAATAATTACTTAATAATTTATCATGATGATCACCGGTAGGGTTGTGGCTTATTGCAGGGGCTATAAAATCACAAGGAATCACTAAAGTGCCCTGATGTATTAATTGATAGAATGCATGTTGACCATTCGTTCCTGGTTCTCCCCAAATAACAGGGCCTGTGCTATAATTCACAGCCGTGCCATTGCGGTCAATATATTTACCATTACTTTCCATATTGCCTTGTTGGAAATATGCAGCAAAGCGGTGTAAGTATTGGTCATAGGGTAGGATGGCTTCCGATTGTGCATCAAAGAAATTCGTATACCAAATACCTAATAAAGCCATTACCACAGGAATATTATTTTCAAATTTTTCTGTTTTAAAATGGTTATCGGCATCATGTGCTCCTTTTAATAAAGCTTCAAAATGATCATAGCCAATAGTTAAAGCAATAGATAATCCAATGGCACTCCATAAAGAATATCTTCCACCTACCCAATCCCAGAACTCAAACATATTTTGACTAGAAATACCAAATGCATTTACTAATTTTTCATTCGTACTTAAGGCCACAAAATGGGTTGCAATATGTTTTTCATCTCCTGACTTTTCTACAAACCAAGTTCTTGCCGAATGTGCATTGGTCATGGTTTCTTGAGTGGTAAATGTTTTAGAAGCAATTAAAAATAAAGTTTCTTCTGCATTTAGTTTTTTCAATGTCTCTGCTATATGCGTACCATCCACATTGCTTACAAAATAAACTTGAATACCCTCTACCCAATAAGGTTTTAAGGCCTCTGTTACCATTACAGGTCCAAGGTCAGATCCGCCAATACCAATATTAACAATGGTTTTAATTTTCTTTCCTGTGTATCCTTTATGCTCTCCACTATGAATGGCAGCACAAAAAGTTTTCATTTGCTTTTGCACTTTCTTAATTTCAGGAAGAATGTTTTTCCCATCCACTAAAATACTAGTGTCCGTAAAGTTGCGAAGGGCTGTATGAAGTACCGCTCTGTTCTCTGTTTCATTAATGGCATTGCCTTCAAACTGTGCTTTAATAGCATTTTCTAAACCACATTCTTTAGCCAACTGTAAAAGTAGTTGTACAGTTTTTTCTGTGATAATATTTTTTGAGTAATCAAATAAAAGTTCAGGTGTGGAAATAGAGTATTGTTCAAATCTAGTTGGATCCGCTGCAAATAAATCTTTCATTTGCTTACGGTTCATCTCTTCTTCAAAATGCTTTTTTAATACGAACCAGGCCTGTGTCGATGTTGGGTTTATTCTTTCTAACATATTTATAATCTCTCTTTAATAATCTCTTTTATAATTTCTATTTATAATTTTTCTATGGTTTCTAATGTACTTGCAAGCATCTCATTCGTAATATCTAAATGAACTACAAAACGAATAAGGGTAGGTGTCATAGCTATAACTAAAATATTTTTTTCTTTTAAAGCAGCTGCCAATTGAGTGGCATTGTATTTTCCTTCAATATGCGCTATCACTATATTAGTTTCTACTTCAAAAATTTCTTTTACAAAATCTTTCTTCAACAAAGCGGTTTTAATTTCTAAAGCCTTGGTATGATCTTCTTTTAATCTTTCAACATGATTATCTAAAGCATAAATACCAGCCGCCGCTAAAGAACCTGCTTGACGCATACCGCCTCCAAATACTTTACGCCAACGCCTTGCTTTTTTTATAAAGGGGGTAGCACCTAATAATACACTTCCTACAGGGGCGCCTAATCCTTTGCTTAAACAAATAGAAATAGAATCAAATACTTTTCCATATTGTGTAGGGTCTTCTTTTTTATGCACTATGGCATTGAATATTCTCGCACCATCTAGGTGTAAGCCTAAGCCATTGGACTTAGCTACTTTTTGAATGGCTTCTATTTCTGAAAAATCATAACAAGCGCCTCCACCTCGGTTGCAGGTATTTTCTAAGCTCACTAGTTTAGAAATAGGCTTGTGGACATCTTCTGGGTGAATGGCCGCTAAAACTTGATCTGCCGTAATTCTGCCTCGGTTTCCACGTAGTAATTTAACCGATGCCCCCGAATTAGAGGCAATTCCTCCGCCTTCGTATTGATAAATATGGGATAATTCCTCACATATAACTTCATCGCCTGCCTGGGTATGGGTTTTAATAGCCAATTGGTTTGTCATTGTGCCGCTTGGACAGAATAGACCAGCTTCCATCCCAAATAGACTAGCTGTTTTAGCTTCCAAGGCATTGATGCTAGGGTCTTCGCCGAACACATCATCACCCACTGGAGCTGCTTGTATATAGGCTAACATAGCTGGGGTAGGAAGGGTTACGGTATCGGATCTAAAATCAATCATGTTGCGAAGATAAATCTCGAGGGGTGATTATCCTCATAAATTTTGCCAAATTGACCCCAATTTGGCCTAAAAAATGTGCATAAATGCTTTATAATCAATATTTGCAAAATTAATCCCAAAAACCTACCTTTGCCGACTGACAATCGTTTAATTATCCTTATATTAACTTTTGTCTAGCACAACTTTTTTAGACATTTCAACGTTATACATTTAAATAAATTCTTTGCATGAGGCAGCTTAAAATTGCTACACAGATTACCAATAGAGATTCTCAAGCGGTTGAAAAGTACTTACAAGAGATTTCTAAGATTTCAATGATCAATCCTGAAGAGGAAACCACTTTAGCGCAACGCATTAAAATGGGTGATCAACGCGCTTTGGACAAATTAGTTCAAGCCAACTTACGTTTCGTAGTATCTGTTGCCAAACAATACCAACACCAAGGTTTGTCTTTATCTGATTTAATCAATGAAGGAAATTTAGGCTTAATCAAGGCTGCACAGCGTTTTGATGAAACAAAGGGGTTTAAATTCATTTCTTATGCTGTTTGGTGGATTCGTCAATCGATTCTTCAAGCGCTTGCAGAACAATCTCGTATCGTTCGTTTGCCATTAAATAAAATTGGTTCTATCAATAAA
>JABMML010000056.1 GCA_013205585.1 Chitinophagaceae bacterium
GCGGGTACATAATTTTTTCCATCCTGCCAGCCCACGGCGGTATAACAAAATAATGGAAGCGTGGGCGCATTGGGAAGGGTTTCATAAGCAGCAATATATAATCCTGTATGTGCTGGAGGAATAAAGGCAGCCACGGCCCAACCTTTTTCACAAATGCGCATTTCACCTGTTTCTACATCAATACCAATGCCTCTTCTTTCAGGTAATTCATATAAGCTTCCTCCATTGGGTAATTCAATCCAATGTTCTAGATCTATTGGATAAGCGTCCCAGCCAGCTCGACCTGCCACATAAAGACTAGTGTCTTCAAATATTTGGCCTTTGCCATCAGAATATAAAATATAGGGTGAAAATTGTAATGACATAATGCAAAGGTATCAATTAGCTATGAGTTTGAGAATTAGTTTAGTATTGAATTTAAGATTGACTTGTTAAGATTGACTTTTTCTTGAATACGCAATTTGTTCGGCACAAAATGCATTGAATTCATTAGTTATAGTTAAACTTACCGGTTCGTTAATTTGTTTTTGAATGAGTTTATTGTCTTTGAAGTCGATGGTAATAAGGTCGTCTTTAATAATTGCATTTTCTACATAGCCCCAAGGGTACTGTTTTTTAGGGAAAGTATTTATAATAATACCTGCTGGATCAAAAGCAATTTCATAGGGGAATTTAACCTGTCTTTCAAACAGCGCACCTATTAAAAATATACCTGCTATGATTAAACCGTTGGGCTGTAAAAACCAACCCCAGGAAGCTATTAATAATCCTAATCTATAATAGGGTAAAACACCTCTTTTAGATTGAAAAACACAAAATATCCACCAACTTGTAAAAGCAGTCATGATGGCAAAAATAAGTGCTGGCTTAGGGAATAAGCCTAGATAAATAGAATAACCAAAAGCTACTAATGAAATGAGTAACATGAATTGACTAATGCGATCTACATTTTTAAAGTCAGGGCTTCTACAAACTATGATATAGTCAAATTCACGCATAAAAAAGAGTTTCGATGAGGATAAAATTTGATGCAATTTAAGCTCATTTGGTTAACTTTGCACCATGAAGAAAACACATATTGCATTATTGGTCTTAATCGCTGCTGCCATTGTAGTGCTTATTAGCTATACAGGCGATTTAAGTAGTTATGAGACAATTGCTTCTGCCAAGCAAAAAGAAGGGAAATTTGTGAATTTGATTGTTAAAATGGACAAGTCTGTTCCAGTTCAATATGATCCTGTAAAAGATCCTAATTTATTACAATTTAATGTTCAAGATAGTCTGGGAAATAAAATTAGTGTGGTCTATCATAATACCATGCCCACCGATATGGAAAAATCGGAGCGATTGGTTTTAAAAGGAAAAGTACAAGGCGATTATTTTGAATGTTCTGCTATAGTGATGAAATGTCCTTCAAAATACAAGGACAATCCGAATGCTATGAAAGACCAACCGGTTACGCTTAGCAATTAAAAAAATACAATTAGGTAAATGAATACTACAAAGTTTCTTGACGAGCATCTATTTCCCGGCCAAATAGGCTATTTTTTAACCATACTTTCTTTAGTAGCTTCTTTGGTGGCTACTTATTCTTTTGCAAAAGCTTTTTTTTCAAAAGAAATTAGTTTGCAAGCGCAATGGGAAAAATTAGCCAAGATTGCTTTCATTATTGAATCAGTGGCGGTAGTCTCTTGTTTTGTGGTTTTATTTTATGTTATCTATAATCATTTGTTTGAGTATAAGTATGCTTACATGCATAGCGACAAAAACTTACCTTATCAATATTTGTTAAGTTGTTTTTGGGAAGGGCAGGAAGGAAGTTTTTTATTATGGAGCTTTTGGCATTGTGTTTTAGGTTTAATATTAATTGCTACCAAAAAGAAATGGGGAGCATCTGTTAATGGGGTAATGATGGTGTTAAGCTTTGTCCAATTCTGTTTAGCCACCATGATAGTGGGTTTGTTTATTTTTGATATGAAATTGGGAAGTAATCCATTTATATTATTAAGAGAAGAAATGAGCTGGCCTATTTTGTCCAGACCCGATTATTTACAACTTATTAAAGATGGTACTGGCTTAAATACCTTACTACAGAATTATTGGATGGTTATACATCCGCCTGTTTTATTTTTGGGCTTTGCGTCCACTACTATTCCTTTTGGATTTGCAGTAGCTGGCTTATTGAAAAAGAAACATGATTGGATGGATAACTCTTTACCTTGGGCTACTTTTTCTGCGGGTATATTAGGATTAGGTATCATGATGGGCGCTGCTTGGGCTTATGAGAGTTTAACTTTTGGAGGTTATTGGGCATGGGATCCTGTAGAGAATGCATCGCTCGTTCCTTGGTTAACCTTGGTGTCTGCTATTCATGCTTGTATAATTTATAGAAAAACAGGATCTAGTTTAAAACTTGTCTATTTGTTTTTCGGCATTAGCTTTTTATTGGTCTTGTATTCAACTTTTTTAACAAGAAGTGGTATTTTAGGTGATACTTCGGTGCATGCCTTTACAGACCTTGGAATGAATGCGCAATTATTGAGTTTCTTATTAATTTTTGTGATACCTTATTTTGTTTTATTCTTTGCAAGGTTTAAGCATATGGCCGAGCCTCAAAAAGAAGAAGCTATTGATAGTCGTGAGTTCTGGATGTTGATAGGTTCGCTTATTTTATTTTTATCGGCGGTAGTTATTATATCTATAACCTCTATTCCTGTATTTAATAAAATATTTGGTACAAAAATTGCGCCACCAGAAGATGCGGCCTTTGCCCATAATCAAGTACAAGTATTTGTAGCTATTATAATTGGTTTATTAACTGCAACGGGGCAGTATTTAAAATACAAAGGAACTACCAAGGCATTTTTAGTACAGAAGCTTAAAATGCCTTTGTTAGTGACCATTATAATAACAGCGGTAGTATATATTTTTGTAGGGGTTGCCTTTAAAGAAAAAGGTATTGGATTTGAGGGGGCTATTTATGTAGCCATGTTTGCTGCTATTTATACTATTGTGGCCAATATTTTCTTTTGGATGACGATGCAAAAAGCAAAATTAAAATCGGCAGGCTCTTCCATTGGACATATAGGTTTTGGAATGGTTTTATTAGGCATATTAATATCCTCTTCTAATAAAACAGTGTTAAGTTGGAATACAACAGGCATTAGTCCACTTCGTGTTGAATCTGGTAAAAGCCCAATAGGAAACCCTAGAGAAAACATTACATTATTTGAAGGTATTGACACTGATATGGGTAAGTTTATGGTAACCTATGTGCGCGACACCTTTGATAATTTAGACAAAAGATTTTTTGAACTAAAATTCAAAGAGAAAAAAACACAAGCCGAATTTTTCTTATATCCCGATGTATTAAAAAACAATAAAGGCATGGAAGGCTTCTCTGCGAATCCTTCTTCAAAACATTATTGGAATAAAGACATTTTCGTTTATGTGACTTCCTTTCAGGATAATTCAAAAGAGGATACCACTAGTTTCAAGCCACATCAAATGGCCTTAGGCGATTCTATATTTTATAGTAATGGCTATATTAAATTAGAAAAAGTATTAGTGAACCCCAATGTGAACAGGCCCGCAGGCACCAATGAATTAATTTTACAATTAGCGGTTACCTCCAAAGAAGGTTTAAAGTATACGGCTAGTCCTGGTATTGTATTAGAAGGTATGAATATACAGTCCAATGTAGATACCGTAAAAGCACAAAACATTGTACTTAGTTTTAATAAAGTAATAGACCAAGAAAAAGGCACATTAGAAATAGGAGTAAAAGAATCGTCGGCCTTAACCAATTTAATTACTTTAAAAGCCTATGAATTTCCTTTCATTAATTTACTATGGTTGGGGGTTATTATTATGACTTTTGGCTTTGGTGTGGCTACTTGGAGCAGGGTGAGTAAGTTAAAAGAAAAGTAAAATAGTAGAAAAAGTTGCTTCTGAAAGGTTACTTTTTATAATTTAGTGTATTAAATTTAAAGAAACAGTTTTAATAAACTTCAATATAAGTTTTAAATGATTTCAGATAGTAATATGAAAAAAGGCTTTCTCTATATTATTCTTATTTGTTTGTCTTGCTTTACTAGTCTAAAGTCTAAGGCGCAAAACAATTCTAATGATACCATTAGAGCAGATATTAGAGACAATATTAGAGTAGAGGCCTTTATTACTCCAGAAGGAGATACCATTCCACAATCATGGTTACCTACAGTTGAAGTGACTGGTATACAGACGGCTCGTTGGAAAAACTATTGGAATAATTGGACAAGGCTTCGCAATGCAGTGTATGTGACTTATCCTTATGCGAAAACGGCCAGTAAATTAATCAATGAAGTAAATACTCAATTAGCGGGTGTACGTGATGAAGCTGCAAGAAAAAGAATTATTAAGTCTAGAGAAAAGGAAATGAAAAGAGACTTTGGTGATAAAGTAACTAGTTTATCGGTGTATCAGGGAAAAGTGTTGATGAAATTAATCAATAGAGAAACAGGTAATAACTGTTATGAAATAATTAAAGAATATAAAGGAGGCTTTAATGCCGGTTTTTGGCAAACGGTGGCCTATGTTTTTGGAAGCAGTTTAAAGCAACAATACGCACCTCAGGGAGAAGATAAAGACATTGAAAAAATTGTCTTAGAATTACAAAAGCTCTATGGCTACAAGGGTTAAGCATTGCGATAGGTTTTTGGGGTAGGTTTTTGTATCTTTACTCCATACTAATAACCATCATGAGCGAGGAAAAGAATCTAAATTTTATTGAAGAAATTATATCCCAGGACTTGGCATCGGGTAAGTACGACCAAATTCTAACGAGATTTCCACCTGAACCCAATGGCTATTTACATATTGGGCATGCCAAAAGTATTTGTTTAAATTTTGGGTTGTCTGCTCATTTTGGAGGAGGTACGAATTTAAGATTTGATGATACCAACCCGTCTACGGAAGAAACAGAATACGTAGATAGCATTAAAGCCGACTTAAAATGGCTAGGTTTTAATTGGGTGAAGGAATGTTATGCATCAGATTATTTTGATACCCTATATGGTTTTGCTGTTCAATTAATTGAGAAGGGATTAGCCTATGTAGATGACAGTACTGCGGAAGAAATTGCTTTGCAAAAAGGAACACCCACTGCAGCGGGCACAGGCAATGAGTATAGAAATAGAAGCATTGCTGAAAATTTAGAATTATTTACTAGTATGAAGGCGGGTAAATATGCAGATGGCGCAAAAGTATTAAGAGCTAAAATTGATTTAGCCAATCCGAATATGCTTCTGCGTGATCCTATTTTGTACCGCATAAAAAAAGCACATCATCACCGCACTGGCGACAAATGGTGTATTTATCCAATGTACGATTTTGCCCATGGTCAAAGCGATGCTATTGAAAACATTACCCATTCTATTTGTACTTTGGAATTTATTCCTCACAGAGCCTTATACGATTGGGGTATTGAAAACTTAGGTATTTATCCTTCCAAGCA
This sequence comes from Chitinophagaceae bacterium, assembly GCA_013205585.1. Classification (GTDB taxonomy): domain Bacteria; phylum Bacteroidota; class Bacteroidia; order Chitinophagales; family Chitinophagaceae; genus Sediminibacterium. The sequence goes on from JABMML010000056.1 coordinate 5,495, forward strand.
ATATGAATTTTCTCGTTTAAATATTACGTATACTATTTTAAGTAAAAGAAAATTATTGCAACTAGTGCAAGAGGGCCATGTTTCAAGTTGGGATGACCCTCGTATGCCAACCATTAGTGGTATGCGTCGCAGAGGCTATACACCAGAAAGTATCAGAGATTTTTGTGATAGAATTGGTATTGCTAAAAGAGAAAATATTATTGATTTTAGTTTACTAGAGTTCTGTGTGAGAGAACATTTGAATAAAATTGCACAAAGAAGAATGGTGGTGACAGACCCTATTAAATTAGTTATTACTAATTATGATAAAGCAGAAGAGGTACTTCATTCTGAAAATAATCCCGAAGATCCTGAAGGGGGTCTGAGAGATATTCCTTTTTCTAATGAACTTTGGATTCAAAGAGAAGATTTCATGGAAGAGCCTACTAAAAAATATTTTAGATTAGGGCCAGGTTTAATGGTGCGCTTAAAAAGTGCTTATATTGTTAAGTGCGACAGCTTTGAAAAAGATGCAGCCGGTTTGGTGCAAACAGTATATGTGAGCTATGTTCCAGAAAGTAAAAGTGGTTCTGATACTTCAGGCATTCATGTTAAAGGAACCCTTCATTGGGTAAGTGCCAAGCATGCAGTACCTGTGGTATTGAATGAATACGACCGCTTATTTAAAGTAGAAGATGTAGCAAATGCGGAAGGCGATTTTAAAGACTATATGAACGAGCAATCTTTAACGAAAACTAATGCCTGGGCAGAACCTGCCTTGGTATCCGATGCTTTAGATATGCGCTTTCAATTTTTAAGAAAAGGGTATTTCTACCAAGATGCCACTAGCACTAAAGAAGCCCTTGTTTTTAATAGAACAGTAACGCTTAAAGATGCTTGGGCCAAAGAGCAAAAAAAATAATCCAATTAATTCATTCATTGAATGTTAACGCTCGAAACCTTTACAAGAAATTGGGAAAAAAAATTTCCAGCGCTTTCATTAAAGAAATCAAACTTCATTATTGCTGTTAGTGGTGGGGTAGACAGTATTGTATTGGCCTATTTGATGCATCAGACAGGTGCTACTATAAGTATGGCCCATGCTAATTTTCAATTAAGAGGGGAAGAGAGTACTAGAGATGAAAACTTTGTAAAAGATTTTGCAGCAAAATATTCCATTACTTTAGCGCTGAATAAGTTTGAAACAGCAGCTTATGCCCAGACCTATAAAATGGGTATTCAAGAAGCTGCTAGAGAAATGAGGTATGCTTGGTTTAGCAATTTATTATCTGAAAATACGCAAACTAAAAAAGTATTACTTACAGCACATCATGCCGATGACCAGGTAGAAACTGTTTTTATGCAACTTTCTAGAGGCACTGGTTTACATGGTTTAACTGGTATTCCTGAAAGAAGAGAAGATACTTTATCTATAGCAAGGCCCTTGCTAAATTTTTCTAAATCAGCAATTATTGAATTCGCTAAAACGAATAGTTTAAATTTTGTAGAAGATAGTTCTAATAGCAAAGACGATTATACCCGTAATTTATTTCGTCATAAAATTGTACCTATTATTCAAGAAGTCGTTCCTAATATGACGCAAAATGTATTAGATACTATTCAAAGATTAAAAGAATCGGAAGCTATTGTAGAGTATACTGTTACCAATTTCTGGAAAAAAGGACTAAGAGTACAGAAAGGTATTTTAACCATTCCTGTGAAGTATTGGAAAAAAGTAAATCATAATTTTACCTATACCTGGGGGCTTATCAAAAATTATGGGTTCAAGCCACAGCAAATTAGTGAAGTACATAAATTATTAGCAGCGACTAATGGCGCCTATATGGCAACTGCTTCTCACCGCTTTATTAAGTTTAATGATTCTATTCAAATTATTGATAACAATGCCGAGAAGGAGCATATTATTATTCATGTGGCAGATGGAGACTTGCAAGTAAATGAGGGCGTTTTGCGTTTTGAAATGAAAGAGGCTATTTCAACTGGTGAAATAAAAAAAGAGTCAAAATATGCGTATTTAGATGCCGATAAATTAGAATGGCCCTTATTATTTAGAACCTGGCAGGCCACCGATTATTTTTATCCCTTAGGGCTAAGAAAAAAGAAAAAACTAAATCATTTTCTAGGAGGTCTTAAGTTAAGTCCCGCAATAAAGCAAAAAACGGCAGTCATTACTATGAGTGATAAATTAGTTTGGGTAGTAGGACAAAGAATTGATGATCGTTTTAAAATAACCGATCAAACTAAAAATGTATTAGTCATTACCTGGACAGATAAACACTAATTTGTTCTACAAAAGCGCTTAGTACATTAAAGTTCCCTATAAAATAACTGGTAATAATTAGAAATACCACTCCATAAAGAGATCCCCATAAATGGGCGCTATGGTTAATGCCTCCTTGACCACTCTTGGCTAAATAGGCCGTTAAGCCTAGGTAAATAGGGCCGAATATAAAACCAGGTATAATAGGAGGAATAATAAAAAATCCAATTTGCATAGTAGGTTGCAAGAAGATACCTACAAAAACAATAGCAGATACTGCGCCAGAAGCCCCTAGGCTATTATAATTATATTGTTTGTAATGATTGAGGTAAGTAGGAATTAAACAAACTAATAAGGAAGACACATACAATATGATATACATCGATGAACCTGACCTTCCAAAAATCATCGCAAAATATTGTTCTATATAATCGCCAAACATATAAAAGGAAAACATATTAAAAGCTAGGTGCATAAAATCGGCATGAATTAAGCCGCAAGTAAAAAATCGGTACCATTCATTATTGTTATGTACTGAATAAGGATGAAAAATTAACTTATCCATTAAAGCGTGGTTGTACATGGCTAAAATGGAAACCCCAACAGTGATAATGGTGATATATAAAGTAATGCTCATGGGCGTAATTTATTTTTTATAATTTAGTTCTTATAAAGTAGTTTTTTAAAATATAAATAAAGTGAATAAGGGAATATTAAATTATTGATGATGGTATTTTTCATTGGCCAAGATACTACAAGCGCGGTATACTTGCTCTGCTAAAATTAAACGAACTAACATATGTGGGAAAACGAGTTCTGATAAAGACCAAGTAAATTGAGCACGCTTTTTAATTTCGTCAGCTACTCCATAAGCGCCTCCAATTAAAAACACAATTTTTTGTGCACTTTGATTAGCCTTCTGTTGTATTAATTTAGCTAATCCCGGGGAGCTTAACATTTTACCTGTTTCGTCTAATAAAATAAGTATATCGGTTGGCTGTATGGCTTTCAAAATACTTATTGCCTCCGCTTTTTTTATCTGGACTTGTTCAGTCGCTTTTGCGGGGGCTATTAATTGCCAGTCGACAGGGTAGTAATGACTAATTCTTTGGGTAAAATTAAGCATTCCTTCCTTGATATAAGATTCATGGGCTTTGCCCACAGAGATAAAAGCTATTTTCAATTAATATATTTTTAAGTATAGTAATAAATATAAAGCATTGATTGTTAAGAAAAAAATCGAATTATTCTTTATATTTATTGTACTATAAATTGTATTAAATGCGACTTTTCGTATATAGATTATTTTTAATATTTTTATTTGCTACTAATAGCCTTTCAGCTTTTAGTCAAGATTTTTCTAATAAAGGGAAAGAGTTTTGGGTGGGGTATGGAAGTCATGTGAATATGTATAATGCTAGAGGAATAGAGGATACTATTACTGGTGGTACTCAAAATATGGTATTATATTTTACCTCTGATCGCAATGCAACCGTTACAGTTGAAATTCCCAATAGTTCACCAGTTTGGAAAAGAACCTATAAAGTAACTGCCAATAAAGTAACGGTTTCTGATACCTTGCCTAAATTTGGAGCTGAAGATGCTAGACTTACCAAAGAGGGCAAATCCATAAAAGGAATTCATGTTGTAGCTGATGCTAATATAATTGCTTACGCGCATATTTATAATGGGAGTATTTCGGGTGCCAGTTTATTATTTCCTGTTACCACATTAGCACGTGATTACTATTCCATCAATTTCACACAAGTATCTAATAGTGCTAATTCATATTGTTACTCTTATGTTATTGCTACGGAGGATAATACAAATATTGAAATTATTCCAAGTGCCAATACTTTCAATAATTTAAAAGGAGACACCATTCGTGTTTTATTAAATAAGGGAGAGGTATATAATATTTTTGGGAAAGTGACTACAAATACTAATCCATACAAAGGGGAGGATCTAACAGGTACAAGAATTAGATCGGTGGCAACTGCCACAAGTGCTTGTAAAAAAATTGCCGTTTTTTCTGGCTCGGGAAAATTAAGCTTAAGCTGTGGTACAGTTGGGGCAGGTAGTGCAGATAATTATATTCAACAAGCATTTCCTTCGAATGCTTGGGGTAGAAAATATTTAACGGTTCCCACCAACAAAATGCCCAATAACTATTATCGTATTGCAGTTAGTGATCCTAAAACAATTGTGAAAGTAAATGGATTGGCACTTGCTAATACTAGTTTAATTAATAATTTTTATTATGAGTTTGCAAGTAGTAGCGCTAATTCAATTGTATCAGATTTGCCAATAATGGTTGCTCAGTATATCACCACTACTTCAAGTTGTTTTAATCTTGGTTTCAGTATAACTGGGCAACCTCTAAGTAATAATGGTCAAGTTGTTACTAGTAACGGAGATCCTGAGATGATTTACCTAAGCCCTATTGAGCAAACTATTGATAAGGTTACCATTAATTCAACAGGCAATGCAGCTATTTACGCACATTATGTAAATATTGTAATACCCAAAAATGGCGCAAGTACATTAAAAATTGATGGATTGGCTTTAACGGGCGCCATTGCGCATCCTGCAGATACCAATTATTTATATTTTCAACCTTTATTAACTACAGGTTCACATACCATTACTTCAGACTCTGGTTTTAATGCTATTGCCTATGGGTATGGTAATGTAGAGACCTACGGGTATAATGCGGGTACCAATGTGAAAGATTTGAACCAACAACTAACGGTGGTGAATAAGTATGGAGTAGTTACTTTGCCTATTACTTGCAGGGGCACGCCTTTTAAAGCATCGATTACTTTACCTTATGAGCCCTTGTCTTTAAAATGGATTTTGCCTAAATATGACACTGTTGTTGATAATAAACCTAAGGTAGATACATCCTATATTTCAGTTTCGGGAATCAGAATTTATAAGTATAGCTTAGGTAGTTCGCTCATTTATGATTCTGTGGGTACTTATAATATAGAAGTAATTGCCAATAATCCTACAGCTGATGGATGCAGTGGAGAACAGTCCGTAAACTTTGATTTAATAGTTGCAGGGCCCCCTAAAGTTGAAAACGAAATTATTACCACACATTGTATTGCAGATTCTATCACCTTGAAAGACAAAACGTTACTTTTAGAAGAAGATAGGAAGATTATTGCCTTCAAATGGAATCTAGGAAATGGAGTAGATACCAATACTAAATCATTTTCTTTTTTACCCAGTTTAGCCGGGAAATATACCATAAAGTATTTTGTAATAACGGATATCGGTTGTTTAAGTGATACCATTACTAAAGATATTTTTATTGATAGTTTGCCAAAAGTAAATTTTGGTAGTTCTGCCTTAAAATGTCAAAATATAGATATTCAATTTACCGATTCATCAAAGGCCTTAGGTGCTTCGGTATTAAAATCTTTAGTTTGGGATTTTGGAGACGCTTCTAAAGTAGATACCATAGATATTTCTAATAAAACAGTTACACATAAATTTGATTCATTAAAAAATTATACCGTAAAATTATCGGTTATTACCCAAAATGGTTGTGTTGCTAATCAAAGCCAAATAATAAAGAACAACGCAATTCCAGTGGTCGGATTTATTTTACCAGAAATATGTTTAGCAGATTCAACTGCCCAATTTAAAGACAGTACTAAAATTGCAGATTTATCTAATAATTTCAAGTATAAATGGGATTTTGGGGATGCGGCCAATGCCCCCAATTCCAATACAGCTATTCTACAAAATCCAAAACACAGGTACACCAAGGTAGGCGATTATAGTGTTTTTTTAGAGGTTACAAGTATTGCTGGTTGTACTGCTAGCCGCACTATGCAATTCACCGTAAATGGATCTTACCCAACCACTATATTTCAAATAGTCAATGATACAGCATTATGTTCTAATAAAGAAGTTGAAGTTATTAATAAGTCGACTGTAGATATAGGTAATATAGGGAAGCTGATTATTTTTTGGGATAGCGATGGAAACTTATTAGATACCACAGTAGATGAAAATCCAGCCTTTAATAAATCCTATAAACATTTATATAAAAACTTTTCATTTCCATCAAAAATGAATTTCAAAATAAAAATGTTTGCGTATACAGGGGGTGTTTGTGTAAAAGACACTACAAGTATGATTACCATTGTTCCGCCGCCCACTTCAATATTAATTGCGTCTGCTAAAGACTATTCCTGTTTGTATGATACGCTCTCTTTTAGAGCAGCCGTGCAGGGAGGGCTGGGACCTTTTACCTACCAATGGAAAACTGATAATGCAGCTGCTGTATTTAAAGATAATATTTTAAGTGGGGTTGCAGCTGGTAATGTTAAAATAGCACTAACTGCAAAAGATATAAAACAATGTACTTATGACTTTGATAATTTAAAACTGCTAGAGGTAAAAACAATTCCAACTGCCATTTTAAAAGCAAAGGATACTGTTGTATGTAATGAAGATCCTATAACCTTGAAAGGGGAAGGAAACTATTTGTTTCATTGGATTCTAAATGATGCGATATTATATGCAAGCAAAACAGATACATTCTCAACTTCGACAGAAGGTATTTACAAATTAAAAGTAAATGACGGACAGTGTAATTCACTATTATCAGATCCTATATATATCAGAAAATTAGTCATTCCTAAATATACATTAAGTTATAATCCAGCTATTTGCATTAATACCCCCTTGGCTTTAAATACAAATGCTAAAGATGCTAAAAATATTTATTTTAACTGGGATTTTGGAGATACCAAAATATTTGATAAAGCCAAAGCAAATAGCCATTCTTATGCTGCCACTGGTTCTTATATGGTGAAACTCGCTATTACTAATGACTATTGTCCAAAGTATGAACAATTTTTACAAGGAGATTCTGTCAAAGTAGTCTTACCTGTTTCACCGTCCACATTTACTTTATTTGTTTTAGCAGATATTGATACAGTTCTTTCTCCTTTAAGAAAAGATCCTGGCTATACTCAGTTTGTATGGAATCCATCTACCTATTTAAATAATCCCTTGATCGAGCACCCGTTATTTAAAAGTAATAAATCGATTAATTATACTTTGACAAGAACTGAAGTATTAACTGCTTGTAAGGTAGATGATATTTATAAAATGGATGTTTCAAATGATGTAGTTATAGCTATCCCTAAAGCCTTTACGCCTAATGGAGATAATTTAAATGATATTCTAAAAATACAATATGGTGCAGGCTTGAAAACTTTTAATTTTTTAAAAATATTTAATAGGTGGGGAAATATTGTTTTTCAAACTACTAATTTAAATCAAGGATGGGATGGTAATGTGAATGGTAATCCCCAGGAAATGGATGCCTATACTTATTTTATAAGCTATATAACTTATAAAGATGAAGCTGTTTCAAAAACGGGTTCCTTTATTTTATTAAGATAAATGAAGAAAAATTTAATTTACACAGTTTTCATCTTCTCCAGCTTATATGCTACTATAGGACATACGCAGACGCCCTATAATTCTCAAGGGTTTATGTCTACTCAATATTTTAATCCTGCAGCAGTGGGATTTGGTATAAATAATAGGTTTCAAAGTTTTTTTAGAACTCAATATGCGGGAGTAGGTGATCCCTTTTATACTGCTGGCGCTGCAGTTGACTTCGGGTTTTTTAAAATTGATGAAAGTCCTAACAATAGTTTTGGGTATGGTATTCAAGCAGTCTCAGAAAGAGTATTAAACGGTATTTTGCAAACTAATTCAATTTCTAATAGCTTGTCTTACCGAATATTTTTTAATAAGAAACAAAGTTCTTATTTTGCTTTAGGAATCGGTTATTCTATTCTGACAAGAACTTTAGATGCATCTCTTTTAAGCTTCGGAGATCAATATAATTCCGGTAGACTATTTAATTCTTCTAGTTTAGAGGCCATAAGTAAGTACCCCACTAAATATACCACCAACGCAGGTTTTATGTATGGATATCAATCTGAAAAAAGTTTTTTCCAAATAGGAGCAAGTGAATTTCTATTGAATAGAACAACCAACACTATTATTACCAATGAGCCCAATCAAAACTATCAATTTTCTGCTTTGTTAAATGTAGAATACCAACTAGAAGATGAAAAAACTATTTTATTCCATGCCGACTATCAGAATAGATTAGAGAAAGAATATTTTTATGCTGGTGCCGCTGTGGGTGTACCCCTTAATAAAGAAATGAATAGAGCTTATTTTGGATGCTTTTATAGAAATAAAGATGCGGTAATTCCCTATGTAGGTTTAATGTACAATAGATATAAAATAGGGCTTACTTATGATATTTATAGTAATAGCTTAACATCCTCTAACTTAAGACCTCAGACAATTGAATTCTCTTTGTCTACTTCTTTAGGTCGCAAATTTTCAGAAAATTTGAAAAGCTTATTTGATTAAAAAAGCCTCCCCGATAAATCGAGAAGGCTTGGTGACCGCGTTAGGATTCAAACCTAAAACCCCCTCATCCGTAGTGAGGTACTCTATTCAGTTGAGCTACGCAGCCATTTCCCTATTTAAAGGGGTTGCAAATATACTTCAAAATACTATTTTACCCAAGTAAAAAGCCTAAATAAGGGCTAGAATCTAATAATGCCACCTCACAAATGCCTCAATAGCAGCGTATTTGGTTAATCCTAGACTTGCATACAAGTCGGCAGTATTGGCGTTTCTAATTTCAGCTCTCTGCCAGAATTCCCTTGAATCGCTGCCTTGGAATGGAACACTATCTTTTTGTGACTGATGAATAAATATACCAAATCTCTTTTTCAAAACTTGATCAGGGCTCATAGGTACAGCCATTTCAATTTCAGAAACAGCCCACTCTTGCCAAGCACCTTTATATAACCAAACCCAGCAGTCATTTATCCAAGTTTCACCAGAAGCTTTTAATCTGCGCAGGCTTTCAAATATAATTTCTAAACATACTTTATGTGTACCATGTGGATCTGCTAAGTCTCCTGCACAATATACTTGATGAGGCTTTAATTCTTTTAATAAGTCCATGGTAATTCTAATATCTAATTCACTCATTGGTTTTTTATCAATCGTGCCTGTCTCGTAAAAAGGTAAGTCTAAGAAATGGTAGTTTGTATCTTTTAAACCTACATATCTACAAGTGGCTTTTGCTTCACATCTTCTAATTAAACCTTTGATAGCTCTAATTTCTGCGGTATCTAAATGAGTAGATTGCTTCTCTGCTAAAAATTTGCGTGCATTGATTAAAATTTCTTGACTCTTTTTATTGTCAATACCGAATAAGTCTTCAAAGCCTACAGCAAAATCTAAAAAGCGTGTAACGAATTCATCAGTGACTGCAATATTACCAGAAGTTTGATACGCTACATGTACATCATGTCCTTGTTCTTGCAGGCGCATAAACGTACCGCCCATACTTATGATATCATCATCGGGGTGGGGAGAGAAAATTAACACTTTCTTTGGGTGCGGTGCACTTCGCTCTGGATGTGCTGGAATAACTGCATTGGGTTTACCACCTGGCCATCCAGTAATGGTATCGCGCAACATGTAAAATACTTGCAAATTAATATCGTATACCGATTCTTTTAGTACCAATAAGTCGGATAAACTATTCTCTTTATAATCGTCGGCTGTTAAACTAAGTACCGTCTTGCCTAATTTTAAGGCTAGGCTAATGACTGCACTTTTAATCATATTGGGTGTCCATTCGTTGGAGCCCGTTAACCAGGGTGCCTTATTTCTTGTTAATTCTGAGGAAGCTAATTCGTCAATGACGAATGTGCAATCATCATGATTTTGTAAAACACTTGCAGGAATTTGTTCAGTTACATCCCCTTCAATAGATTTAGCTACAATGGAAGCCTTGTCGCCCCAAGCTAGTAAAACTATTTTTTTGGCCTTCATGATACTGCTAATACCCACTGTAATAGCTAGTTTAGGCACTTTATTTAAATCATGGAATTCATAAGTGTTCGCAACTCTAGTTTGTTGGTCTAAATGAATGACTCTAGTTTTTGAATGAAAGCTAGAACCCGGCTCGTTAAATCCAATATGTCCATTTTTACCAATACCTAATATTTGTAAATCAATGCCGCCTATTTTTTCAATAGTTTGTTCGTAGGCGGTGCAAGATTCTTTTAAATTTTCTTTTGTCCATTCTCCATTAGGTAGGTGAATGTTTTTAGGATCAATATCTACTAAATCAAATAAGTGACGGTGCATAAAGCTCCAATAACTTTGGTAAGCCAATTTTTCAATAGGATAGTATTCATCTAAATTAATGGTTACTACATTTTTAAAACTTAAACCTTCTTCTTTATGTAGTCTTACCAATTCCTTATACAATAAAATTGGAGTGGTACCTGTAGCCATTCCTAAAACACAGGGTAGTTTTTTTGCTTGCTTCTCTTTAATTAATGCAGCTATTTGAGCAGCTACAGCATTAGACCCTTCCGTTGAGTTTTTATAAATCTGAACTGGAATTTTTTCAAAAGATTCTAGCATAAAAATATTTTTATATTAATCTACCTTCGTGATTTTTATCATATTAGTAGCTAAGTGTAATTGAACAGGGGTACTTCCCGTATTCACCACTATATCATCTTTTTTGACAAAACCATTTTTCTTTAAAATTTGAATTTGATCTTTGATAATACTATCTAAACTTTCTTCTTTATTATAATAGAAGGCTTTTACACCCCAGCTTAAGCTTAATTGATTCATTAAGCTCTTTTCTTTCGTGAAAATAAATAAAGGCGATTTAGGTCTGAAGCTACTTAACATAAAAGCAGTATAACCACTTTGCGTCATACCTACTAATGCTTGTGCATTACTTTCGTCAGATAGCTGACAACCACTATAACATAAAGCATCACTTATAAAGGAAGGAGAATGGGGTTGTGGTTTAAGGTCTTCAGAACGGTTGTATTTATAACCATGTTCTTCCACTTCATTGATAATTTTACGCATGGTCTCAATAACTAAAACAGGAAACTGACCTGTGGCGGTTTCTCCACTTAACATGACAGCATCAGCGCCTTCAATGACCGCATTGGCAACATCAGTTATTTCACTACGATTAGGTTTCACTCTATCAATCATACTTTCCATCATTTGTGTAGCCACAATAACAGGCTTAGCACGGTGTATACATTTTCTAATGAGTTCTTTTTGAATTAATGGAATTTTCTCTACTGGAAGCTCAACGCCTAAGTCGCCACGGGCAATCATGATAGCGTCACTTGCAATAATAATATCTCTGATATTCGTTAAGGCTTCAGGCATTTCAATTTTGGCTATAATTTTTGCCTTGCTCTTATGTTTGTCTAAGATGGCTCTTAGCATTTCAATATCGGCTACTCTTTTTACAAAGCTTAAGGCTACCCAGTCTAATTCTTCTTTAATAATAAATTGAGTATCCTCTAAATCTTTTTCAGTAAGTGCAGGTAAAGAAATTTTTGTATCTGGTAAGTTAATTCCTTTTTTAGAAGAAATAATACCACCCAAGGTTACTTTTACTTTTACATCACCATTTTTTTCTACACTATGTACTTTCACTTCTATCTTACCATCGTCAATCATGATTAAATTATTCACTACCACATCGCTAGCTAGGTTAGGGTAGGATACATATATTTTTTCAATCGTACCAACACATTTTTCGTTTGTGAAAGTGAGTATATCGCCTTCTTTTACTTCTAAGCGGTTATTTTCAATTTCTCCTACTCTTAATTTAGGACCTTGTAAATCACCCAATATGGCAACAGTAGAACCTAATTCTTCGTTGATGCCTCTAATATTATCTATTATTTTTTTCTTATCCTCGTGACTTCCATGAGAAAAATTTAATCTAAACACATTTACACCCGCAATCACTAAATTCTTTAATTGATCATATGTATCACAAGCTGGGCCTACTGTTGCGACAATTTTAGTTCTGTGATGGGGCTGCTTAAATTCGTTTTTACTCATTTTGTTCTTTGGGGTTATTTTACTTTATTTATCAATCTCTAACTAGCTGGCTAATATTTTTACAATTCTTAACCATTCTTCAGAAATTTTTTGTTTTGCTTTTACGGCGTTGTCTAGTGGTGTATATTTCATTTTATTATCTTCAATACCCACCATTACATTATGCGTTCCGTTAATTAAACATTCAACAGCATGATAGCCCATTCTGCTGGCAATTAATCGGTCTAAGCAACTAGGGGAGCCCCCTCTTTGAATATGACCTAAAATACAAACACGCACATCTGCATTCGGTAATTTTTCCTTTATGAAATTACCCACCTGCGTACCACCGCCAAATTCATCGCCTTCTGCCACCACTATTAAGTTCACTAATTTTTTTCTTTTCTCTTTTTCAGTTAAAGAAGCAATCATGGCTTCCATATCTGTTTTTGTCTCTGGAATTAAAATATTCTCAGCACCTGTAGCAATACCACTATGAAGTGCAATATAACCAGCGTCACGTCCCATTACTTCTACGACGAATAAACGGTCATGTGCATCGGCGGTATCTCTAATTTTATCAATAGCTTCTACTGCTGTGTTTACTGCTGTATCAAATCCAATGGTAAAATCACTTCCTGCAATATCTTTATCAATAGTTCCAGGTATACCAACACAAGGAATATCAAATTCGTGACTAAATTTTTGGGCTCCTTTAAAACTTCCATCTCCCCCAATGACTACAATACCATCGATGCCTCTTTTCTTTAAATTCTCGTAGGCAGTTTTTCTTCCCTCTTTTTCAAAAAATGCAGCGCTTCTAGCTGTTTTTAAAATAGTACCCCCTCTTTGAATAATATTTCCCACCGACTTTGAGTACATTTCAAAAATATCATCCTCTATCATTCCATTATATCCCCTTGCCACTCCAAAAACTTGAAGCCCATGATAAATGCTGGTTCTAACTACCGCTCTAATAGCGGCATTCATGCCGGGGGAGTCTCCGCCAGAGGTTAAAACTGCGATTTTGCTTACTTTTTTAGCAGACATAATTTTAAATTGAGCATTAATGTATTGATTTACAATATCCAACCAATACGATGTAAAAGAAACCGAGCTACAAATTTAATCAATTGAGCCCAATTTTCCATTCAATTTATGAACAGTTTTACCATACTAACGCATTTTATTAAAACCTAAGAATTTAGATCTAATGTGAACCTAATCAAAGAATTACAATATAATTCAGCTAGCAAAGCTGTATTATTTATTTATTAAATGTATTTCAGCCATCATACACCGTGTACTTCCACCCCCTAAGGCTTCAATGGTAGGGATAGCTATGGGAATTAAGGGATTGTATTTTTCTAAGCTTTTTAGCTGTGCTGCATTTATCGAACTATGGGCTTGCTCAGACATAATTAAATAAGGTTTTTCAGCTATGTCGAATACTTGTAACATATTACCAGCAAAATGATTGAGTTGATCTTGGCTAATCTCAATGACTTCTTTATTAGTTCGTGCAAAGCTATCCAGTAACATTTGTTTTTCTTGCTTATTGGGAATGCTGTCTAAACAAATTACCACAAATTGATTAGCCATACACATCATTACATTGGTATGATAAATGGGTTGTACTTTATCATCTACTGCTTTAAAAGCAATTGGTTTGAATTGCATTTTATCGCACCAAGAAATAAAGGCCTCTTTATCTAATCTTTCAGATAAACAACCATAGGCTATTTTATGTTGGTGATCTAGCACCATACTACCTGTACCTTCTAAAAATTTTCCTTCTTTTTCCAAGTTGGTTAAATCAAGTACATTTTCAATTTTATAATTAGACTGTAAAAATTCTATTACGCTTAATTTTCTTTCTGCTCTTCTATTTTCTGCAAACATGGGATACAAACAAAGGGTTCCATCAGCATGGGTAGAAATCCAATTATTAGGAAAAATAGAATCGGGGGTAGAAGGGTTTTGCGTGTCTTGAACCACTTTTACTAATATTTGATGGGCGCGTAATTTTTCCACCATCGTATCGAATTCAGCAATAGCCAGTTCATTGGCATTTTCAATATTAATATTGGATTGAAAAAAATTATTCGAAGCTGTTTGCTGATTAAAATAAAATTGATAAGGTCGAACCATTAAAATTTCCATATCCTACTTTTATTAAAATAAATTATATTAGATAGCCGTTCTTTCTAAAGGCATGCTCATGCAATGAAAGCCTCCTCTTGCTCTGGACAATTCTGCAGAAGGCATAAGTATAATGGAGTTTTGAATAGTACTAGGACTTTTGTTTCCTTTTTCAAAATCCATTAATAATTCTTTTACATGCACTACTTCAAAACCCTTGTTTTTAAAGGCTTCTACCGTTTTATCGTTGCGGTCATAGCCAAGCACCACCCCTTCTTTTAAAGCAAGCAGATTGCAAGAATCTGTCCATTGTTCTCTGGCATTGTAAGGAAATTCATTATTGCCAGAATATATAAATTGGGCTCCATTTTTACAACCAAAATCTTCTCTGCTTATTTCATCTAAGAGTTGTTCTAAATCGTAAATAATAGTAGGACTGTCTTGTTTTGATCTTTCAAATTTCCAAATGGTCACCGATTCTTTTTGAGTACTCTTAAAATATTGACTTACTTGATTATTTTCATGACTTTGTAAGCCCTCTTTAGAAAAATTACCTAAAATAACCCAGGTATCTTTTTTTACCTGTGTAAAAATGGTATCAATATGCATGTAGTCTCTTTTTTTAGGAATTTTTACAATGCTTATTTTATCCACCAATGCTTTACTAAATAAAATTTCGGTGAGTTGAATGGCAGCACTCATGCTTGTTCTTTCACTTACCCCTATAATTACATGCTGTGGTGAAATCATCATGATATCACCTCCCTCAAGGGTTACTTTTTCATCATTCTCTTTTTCATTTAAAAGGGCAATGGGGTCTTTTTGTGAAAGTTCAATAATAAATGAACTACTATTTTTAAATAATGGGTGATGATGAAATAAATATTTTGCAAATAAGGCTTCTCTTTTTCTGGCTAGTTTGGCGGGCTTGTTTAAAACCAAATGGTTTTTAATGACAATACCAATATCTCTTGTAAAAATAAAATTAGGAATAGGAGGGAAGATGAGTTCATTTTGTTTATCGACACCCGATAAAAAAGTGGAAGCTAGTTTGGCTGGGGTATATTTTTTTAAATCCTCTTGTAATTGATAACTGCAGCCTTCAATAGCAGCCACCGCTGCAATAAGTTGGTTTTTAATATCGGCATCATTTAAAATACTCGCTAATAACCATTCTAATTCTAATACTTTGTCCGAGGCGTGAAAATTGGGGTGACCTGGTTTGTAAAAGGCACGATCGTTTTTGGGGTCGTCAATGAAAGCCATACTTGGTTTCATTTTTTCAGGGTCTAAAAAATAGAGTAGTAGTTTTGTATAATAATCGTATTCGTTTTCGCGAATACTTTTTAGATGAACAATGTCTTCAAATAACCAATCCTGTGCTTTAGACGGAATTACCTTGCCTAAGCCTTTATCGGGGCTGTGGACGAGTAGTCTTTTAAGTTCACCAATTTCTGAATGAACAGACAATATATTTTGTTGCATAGGAACAATTATTAAAATAAATTTAACCCTTTTTATTTGCTTTCCAATATCAATAAATCGTTAAAGGCTATCTCGTATTCCTTGTTCATAGACCTAATTAACGCATTTTTATCTTGGTAGCTTTTCTCAATAACATGCATTTTGGCTGGGTCTGCATAAATAGCAGAATTGGCCATTTCTAATTCAATGGCGGCTTTTTCGGTATGCAATATTTCTATATTATGCTCTATTTGTGAGATGACTTTTTGTAATTTTTGTATTTGCTTTTGTAAGTCTTTGTCAATGGCTTGAGGCTTTATTTCTACTGGCGAGGCAGTTTCTTGTTTAGCTTGCTTGCGTGTATCTTTAGACCCTGTATTTTTAGCAGGTTCTGCTAATTGTGCCTTTTGTTTTGCCATTCTCTCTTTCCACTCTAACCATTCTTTATAATCACCTTTGAATTCAATAATTTTTTCATCTTCAATTTCCCAAATTTTATTAGCAGTCTTTGAAATAAAATAACGGTCGTGACTTACTAATATAATCGTACCATCATATTTAGTAAGGGCTTCTGCTAATAATTCAACAGTTACCATGTCTAAGTGGTTAGTAGGCTCATCTAGCATTAAGAAATTGGCCTTACTAATAATAGTTTTAGTAAGTGCAACTCTTGCTTTTTCTCCCCCACTTAATACTTTAATTTTTTTATCAATCTCATCTCCTCCAAATAAGAAACAACCTAATAAGGCGCGTAGTTCTAATTCAGTATTTTTGGTGCCACATTCTTGTACTTCTTTTAAAATAGTATTATTTAGGTTCAAAGATTCTAATTGGTGTTGCGCATAAAAACTCTCTTCTACATTATGTCCCCAAACTCTTTCTCCATCAAATTTTTCCATGCCTGCCACAATTCTAAGAAGGGTAGACTTTCCTTTTCCATTGGCGCCAATAAGTGCAATTTTATCACCTCTTTCAATTTCCGCAAAGGCATTGTCTAAAATTTGAACATTCGGGAAAGCCTTGCCTACACCTTTTAAGTCTACTAATACTTTTCCTGGTGTTTTATCTATTGCAAAATTGATTCTAATATTAGGTCTCTCAATTTTAACATCTTCAATCACATCTAATTTATCTAATCGCTTTTGAATAGACTGAGCCTGCGCTGCTTTAGAAGCCTTGGCTTTAAATCTTTCAATAAACTTTTCTTGTTGCTTGATATAATCTTGTTGATTCTCAAAAGCGCGTTGTTGTATTTCTACTCTTTGTTCTTTTTCAATTTCATAATGCTCATAATCGCCGGTATAAAAATGTAATTGTTGTTGATACACTTCTACAATTTTATTCACCATTTTATTTAAGAAGTATTTATCGTGACTTACAATAACTACACTTCCTTTATAATGCAATAAATATTTCTCTAACCATTCGATACTCGGTAAGTCTAAGTGGTTGGTAGGCTCATCTAATAATAATACATCGGGTTGTTGCAAAATCATTTTTGCAAGTAGTACGCGCATTCTCCAACCTCCACTAAATTCTTTATAGGGGCGAGATAAATCCTTAATCGCAAAACCTAGTCCGTGTAAAACCTCTTCTGCTTTATGGTTAATATTATAGCCATCTAGTAAATCTATTTCGTGTAAGGCATCGGTGTATTTAATGAGTAAATCATTGTCCTCTGAATTCGCTTCTAATTCTTTGCCTAGTTGTTCTACTTCTTTTTCTAGTTCACGTACTCTTTCAAAAGCGCCCAAGGCCACTTCTGTAATAGATTCGTTGGTGTCAAAACTCAATAAGTCCTGGTGTAAATAGCCAATGGTAGTGTCTCTTCCTTTTTCAACCGTTCCTTTGCTGGGGGTGAGTTGCCCTACTAAAATTTTCAATAAAGTAGACTTCCCCGTACCATTATATCCAATTAAACCAATGCGTTCGCCTGGTTGGATGGACCAATTCGCCTCACTCACAATTACTCTTGCCCCAAACTCAAATGTCAGATTCTGTAAACCTATTAGCATGTTTTTTCAATTCAGACCGCAAAGTTAGCAAGTTGGACAATCTAATTATGCATAAATTTGGAAAAAGATTCTATGAAGCCCTTTTTCTTTAGCCTTTTTGCCTTTTTACTGATGGCTTGTGATCGTTCCGAAGACCCTGCTATCAATAAGCAGCTATGGGCCTTTAGCCCTCAAAATAACCAAGTAAGTTTTGACAAAGCCCTGATGCCATTATTAAATAATTACCAAGAATTATTAAAAGGGGTAGCGGCAGGTGATAGCGCTTATATTTTCAATGCGGCAAAAATACTTATTCAATTAACCGATTCTTTCCCTGCTTCTGCCATTAGTTTTAAAGATAGTTTATTGCATGAGCAGGCTAAACAATCTTTAAATAATATCAATGCTGAATTACAAGGCCTAATGGCTGAACAAAGTTTGCCCGCTCTACATATGGCCACGCATATGCTATCTATTCAGTTTTTGAATTTACTAGCCACAGTGGGCTATCAAGAAAAGAATATTTATGTATTTAATGTGCAGGATGAAAAACTAGAGGATGGACTCATTTGGTTTGGATGGAATAAGACAAGTAATGATCCGTATCATCCAAACAGAAAAGGTGAAATAGTCGCACAGAACTTATTACAAGAATAAGGCTATTGGCTTGGTTTTTTTAGTTCAAAAATAATCATGGCATTTACACTTAAAGTAGAGGTAATATATATTTCTTGTCTACTGGTTCCATCTTTCACCACCATCAGTGCAGTATTGGGAGGCACCGTACCTAAATTATGTGCAACAATAATAATTTCATGACGGTTATTGTCTTTATTAAAATTGACATCAAAATGTGTGGCCTTGTAGCTTAACCTTTTATTTTCTAGCAATAAAATTTTATTATCAAAAACCATAATGGTATCGTTGTCAATAGTGCCATTATCGTATAAGTCAATGCTAATGGAAGGGCTATTGACAATGACTTGTTTGACTAATTTATTCTCTCTTCCTACTAAAACCCAAGGCAGTATTTGACCCGAAGACTTAGTGGCGCTGGTATTTGGACTAGCACTCGTTTCATTAATAGCAGCTGCTTTAGTATTTTCTTGTAAAGCATTCTCTGCACTAGTTGGAGCAGCAGCTGTTTGAATAGGAGTGCTAGTATTAGCCTGAATAGGACTTACTTGTGTAATATTTGACTTCGTGGTTGTATTTGACTTTGTGGTAGAACTTAGCTTTGTTGTTGTATTTGACTTTGAGTTAGTACTTGGCTTTGTTGAATTTGTTAACTTAGAAGTATTAGTCTGATTTGTCTGAATTAGTTCTTTTTTGGTAATAGCTGTTTGTTTAGCAGGCGTAGTTTTATTTTCTTTTTGTTGAGAAGTATTTTTCGCAAGTTTTTCTTTGGCAACTATTTTATTAGCAGTAGCTGTTTTAGAAACCGAAGATTTAGCACTAAACTCTTTTACAATAAGGCCTTCCTTTTCTAAATACACTTTTCCGCCACCGCAATCTTTGCCAGAGAGTTCGTTCGCAGCTGTATAACTACCTTCTAAAATTTCATAACCTCTTACTACTCGGTAGTTTAAAAAATTAGACATTAAACAGGCTTCAAAATTCCCCACTAATTTCTTCTTATTTAAACTTGTTTCTGTAATACTTACTAGCTGTGCATTTTCCGAATGCATTCCAGTAGCCAATGCATTGGCTGTAAAATTATTGGATATTTTAGAGTAGGTACTGGCTGTTAGGGTATGGTCGGGGTTTTCTTTAATAATAATTTCGTAGGTAACAATTCTACCATCGAGGTCTCGACTGGGTGTAAAATACCCTTTCCATTTCCCAGTTAGGTCTTGGCCCATAACGAGGGTGGGTAAGCATAAGGGTAGCAATAAATATACTAGGCATCGCATATTACAAAGCTATGTATAAAATATGAACCGCATTTGTTAGCTTTGCAGACATATATTATAGTTAAAAACATGGTTCAAATTCAATTTCCAGACGGCGCGGTGAGATCCTATGAAAAAGGGATTACTGCATTAGGTATCGCTAAATCTATCAGCGAAGGATTGGCAAAGAAAGTATTAGCAGCTTCAGTAAATGGAGAGGTATATGATGCTACGCGTGCTATTAACGAAGACGCGGCCTTAAAATTATTAACCTGGGACGACGCTGATGGTAAAAATACCTTCTGGCATTCTTCTGCGCATTTATTAGCAGAGGCCGTAGAAATGCAATTTCCAGGTGCTAAATTTTGGGTAGGACCCGCACTAGAGAAAGGCTTTTATTATGATATCGACTTAGGAGATAAAACCATTAGAGAAGAAGATGTTTTATTACTAGAAAAAAAGATGAATGAATTAGCAAAACAAGCCAACGCCTTCATTCGTAAAGAAATGTCTAAGGCAGATGCAACTGCTTATTTCACAGAAAAAAAAGATGAATATAAATTAGATTTATTATCGGGCTTGGAGGACGGCAGCATTACTTTTTACTCCCAAGGTGCTTTTACCGATTTATGTCGTGGGCCACATATTCCGAATACTTCTTTTATCAAAGCCATTAAAATTACCAATATTGCAGGAGCGTTTTGGAAAGGCGATGAAAAAAATAAAATGTTGACAAGGGTATATGGTATTACTTTCCCGAATCAAAAAGAATTGGATGATTATTTATTGCTTTTAGAAGAAGCTAAAAAAAGAGATCACCGTAAACTAGGAAAAGAATTAGGCATTTATACCATGGATGATGATGTAGGGCCGGGTCTTCCTTTATGGATGCCAAACGGAACCATTATTATTGAGGAGTTAGAAAATTTAGCCAAATCAACAGAAGAGGATGCAGGCTACAAGCGAGTAGTGACGCCACATATAGCTAAGGAGAGCATGTACATTAAGAGTGGACACTTGCCTTATTATGAAGATAGTATGTTCCCTCCGATGGAATTAGATGGCACCAAATATTATTTAAAAGCAATGAACTGTCCGCATCATCATAAAATTTTTGATGCAGAACCTAAAAGCTATAAAGACATGCCACTTCGTTTAGCGGAGTATGGAACTTGTTATAGATATGAGCAAAGTGGAGAATTATTTGGACTTATGCGTGTGCGTTGTTTGCATATGAACGATGCGCATATTTATTGTACCAAAGAACAATTTGCACAAGAGTTCAAAGCGGTGAATGAAATGTATTTAAAGTATTTTAAAATTTTTGGAATTGATAAATACGTGATGCGTTTAAGTTTACATGATCCTAAAAAATTAGGACAAAAGTATATTAATGAACCTGAGCTTTGGTTAGAAACTGAAGCCATGGTGCGTGCGGTATTAATTGAAACAGGTACGCCTTTTGTAGAAGTGCAAGACGAAGGTGCATTTTACGGACCAAAAATTGATGTGCAAATTTGGAGTATCATTGGAAGAGAATTTACATTGGCTACCAACCAAGTCGATTTTGCACAAGGGAAAAGATTCAACTTAAGCTTTACCAATAAAGACAACGAACCTGAAACGCCATTGATTATTCACCGCGCGCCTTTAGGAACACACGAACGTTTTATTGGATTTTTATTGGAGCACTATGCAGGTAAGTTCCCCGTTTGGTTAGCACCATTGCAAGTGAAAATTTTACCAATTAGTGATAAGTTTATGCCATATGCCGAGCAGGTGTTTGCAGAATTTAAAAAAGCAGGGGTGCGGGTGGAAATTGATGACAGAAATGAAAAAATTGGAAAGAAGATTAGAGATACAGAAATCATGAAAGTGCCTTATATGCTGGTGATTGGCGAGAAAGAAGTTGCTGAAAATAAGTTATCTATTAGACGTCAAGGAAAAGGCGATTTAGGTATGCAAGACAAGGATTTATTTCTAAATCAGGTGCTGGAAGAAATCAAAGAAAGATTAGCGCCTATATCATAACAAAGACTATCTTTACAAAACTTAATAAACGTTTAATTACTTAATGGCATTACCGAACAGAGGACCCAGATTTAACCCAAGGTTTCAAAGACAACAAGAACCAGAGCATCGCATTAATGATCGCATTCGAGTTCCACAAATCAGATTGGTTGGAGACAACATTACAGTGGGTGTTTACAATACTCAAGAAGCGCTGAAAATAGCTGCAGACCAAGGTTTGGATCTAGTGGAGATTTCTCCAACTGCCGACCCCCCAGTATGTAAAGTTATTGATTATAAGAAGTTCCTTTACGAGAAAAAGCGTAAGGAAAAAGAGATGAAAGCGAATTCAAAACAATCTGAGATTAAAGAGATTCGTTTTACGCCAGGCACCGATGACCACGACTTTGATTTTAAAGCAAAACACGCAGAGAAATTTTTACAAGACGGCAATAAGGTGAAAGCCTATGTTCAATTTAAAGGTCGTGCCATTATGTTCCAGGACAGAGGTCAACTACTTTTATTGAAATTTGCAGAGCGCTTAGCCGAGGCTGGTACTTTGGAAAGTATGCCTAAATTAGAGGGTAAGAGAATGTTTGCTATTTTCCAACCCAAAGCAGGCGGTAAGAAGAAGCCTACATCTTAGTTCAGATATAGAGTTCAGTTAATGAGTTAATTGATTGATTTTCAATCTATTTATACAATGAGTCATCCCAATGCAAGGAATGGCTCATTTTTTTTGCCATCTCGCTATTTGCACGTACCTTCGCCATCCATTTCCCACAAGGCTCAACAAGTGCACTGCCTGAGCAGCGCCGCCAGTAGGGAGTAATCGTAAAGATTATATAATGCCAAAAGTTAAAACTAACTCGAGCGCGAAAAAGCGTTTCAAAGTTACCGGAACCGGTGAAATCACCTTCCAAAAAGCCTTCAAAAGACACATTCTTACCAAAAAATCTACAAAGCGCAAAAGAGCGATGAGAAAAAAAGGACTTGTTGGGTCAACTAACAAAGACTTCGTTCTTCGTCTATTAAGATTAAAAGGATAAATTAAAAGAATAGTCAAACACTTAACCAGACTAAGGTTTATTTAAACAAAATTCAATTCACCGGATCCCATCATTCACTTTGATAACTAGGATTCAAAAAAATATTAATTATGCCACGTTCAAAAAATGCCGTTGCATCGAGAGCAAGAAGAAAAAAGATATTCGAACAAGCGAAAGGTTTTTATGGTAAACGTAAAAACGTTTATACCGTTGCCAAAAACGTATTAGAGAAAGGTTTGACTTATGCTTATGTAGGGCGTAAGTTGAAAAAGCGTGAGTACCGTACTTTATGGATTGCGCGTATTAATGCAGCAGTGCGTGAAGAAGGGCTTACTTACAGCGAATTTATTAACCTTTTATCAAAGAAAGGATCTGATTTAAACCGTAAGGTTTTAGCAGACTTAGCTATGAACGAGCCAGCAAGCTTCAAAGCCTTGGTTCAATCGGTGAAGTAGTTTTTTTGTAGGTTTTTAATAAAATATAAAACCTACAAAAAGAACCTCTAATGATTTTTAAATTCCCCCCGACTACTCGGGGGGAATTTGTTTTTTAGTAGGTTTTTAATAAAATATAAAACCTATTAAAATACCTCTAAATATTTTAAAGCTCCAGTCCGACTTTGTCGAATTGGAGCTTTTTTATTTTCGCCCAATCTTCAACACTAAGTCCCGCCCAAA